>PNOG01000014.1 GCA_013824685.1 Coprothermobacter sp.
ATACGAGGAAACAGGCTTGTATGCTTGCGTCAGAGCAAGTTCGAGTGTCGCGGTATTGCCGACATTGTCCGTCGCCTCGATCACGATGGACGACACGCCTGGTTTCGGCTGTACAGGCACGGAGAAGTCGCCGTCCAGGCCGACCGCCACTTCCTGTCCATCGACGATCAGCGAGCGCAGGCCGCTGCCGGAATCGACCGCAGAGCCCACGACCGAGATTTCGGTACCATTCCTGACGATGCCGGCGCTGAGTATGGGGGCAGTCGAATCGGCAGTAAGTCTAAGCGTTGCATCTGCCATGTTGCCGGCCGCATCCGTCGCGGTGACGTAGATGGTATTTGCTCCTTCGGCAAGCGACAGGTTGTAAGTGTGTGGTCCGTTCTGAGAGCCCTCGGCAGCCTTGACGCCGCTCACCCAGACCTGCACGAAAGCATCACCCTTGTCGTCGCGCACATCCAGCAGCAGAGCAAGACTACGGTACCGGACGGTCGCCGAGCCCATCAGTTCGAGCGGAAACGCAATCGTGGGGGCCAGCCTGTCGGGAGACATGAACATGGCTTGAATGGTATGGTTGGCTGAGATGGCAGAGAACGTATAGGTCATGGTCGTCTGGTCCGTGACCATTACCGGCATCCCATCGACGACCACACTGACGATGGAGTTCCCTGCGCCGGCAGTGATGACGAACGTTTTGGAAGATCCCTCGAAGACGACGACATCTCCTGACGGAGCAATGGTCCCGCCCAGCCCGGCAGTCGCCTTGAGCGTGTAGGTGACTTTGGGGAACGCATACAGGAACAGGTCATCAAACGCTGGCTTGGATCCCTGCGAGTGGCTGTAGCCATACTCCCATGTGAGCCCTGACGCTACGACCAAGCCAGAACCAAGTGCGTATTCGACCAACGTGGGCTTGAGTGAGCCGTCACGGAAGATGACATGTGCGCCCAAAGGAAGCACCGAGAAGTAGGAGTGACTGGCAGAAGTTCCGGAGAACGGAGAAGCGAGAGGAATTCCGTCAGAGAGTTCGCCGGTGGCAATAGGGTGTGCAGGGTCGACGACGACGTTGGTGCCTGCATAGTTGTTGGCCTTCACGGCCCCTCCCGGAAGTGGGGTCGCAAGATCGCCGTCGTTCCAGCCGTTGTCACATGCAGAGAACACGAGATGTCCCCCGGCACTCACCCATGCCGTCAGCTCTGCCGCATGCGCTGCATACGCATCGTAGAACCCCTGGGGCTGGTCGCTGGCAACGTAAACGTTGCGGTAGTCCGAAAGGCTCACGGTCACACCGAGGTCGGACCACGTCGCAATCCTTGGCGCATAGCCGAGCGAAAGCAGCAGGCTAATGTGCGACGAAGTCCCCCACGGATACGCGTCCTCAAGGACCAGGACGGGAACGCCGACAGGCAGAAACTGAAGGGCAGCGTGGACGCCTGCCGGCGTCCATCCAGATGGTGCAGTTGTGGAAGACTGGTCTGCCGCACGCACCGACAAACCCGGCGCGACCAGCCCAAGAATCAATGTCAGAACGAGAACGGAAGAGAACAGCTTCTTCATTGAGGCCTCCATGTCATGTTCGTATCGCCTATGTCGTGCGCGCGATCTCGATGCCGTGACTAATTCCCTTTATATGTGGTCGCGGATATTTGTCAAGCGACGGCACGGCCCGAGCATTCTGCTCAAGGAGAACGCCTGACATCTGCCTTACCGCACCTTGCCCTTGAGGAACTGACCTGTCAGCGACTCTGGATTGCAGGCGATCTGCTCGGGGGTCCCCGTGGCGATGATGCGACCGCCCTTGTCGCCACCCTCAGGACCCAGGTCGATGACCCAGTCGGCGTTCTTGATGACCTCCAGGTTGTGCTCGATGACGATGGCGGTATTGCCCTTATTGCCTTCCACCTCGACGCCGGTCTCCTGGAAAGATATCGACAACCTGGGCACAGGACCAGCTCAACAGCTCGTACTGCCCGCCGGAACACTTGAGTGAGGAACCGATATGAACCTGCCCCCGGGGTGAGCCAGGGGCAGGAGACGAACAGGTGTGGAGTGGAAAGGCTACGGCCAGTAGGTCAGGGAGACGGTTCGGGAAACGGGTTCCCAGGCAAGGTCGAGGCCGAGGTTCTCGGCGATGGCCCGCAGGGGCAGGAAGGTCCGGCCCTTGACGATCATGGGTGCAACATCAAGGGTGATGGGTGTACCGTTCACGAGGGCAGTCGTGCTGCCAATCGTCAGGGCGACGGTCCGGCTACCCAGGGCGACTGTGGCGGTCTTCGTGGAAGGATTCCACTGGACGGAACCACCGAGTGCCTCGATGAGGGCACGAATGGGAAGCAGAGTGCGACCGTCCTTAATGAATGGGGCCGCATCCAGCCTGCGGGTCAGCCCGTTGACCTCCATATCTGCGCTGCCGATCGTGAGGACAACGTAGATGGAGGAAGGTGCGCCCGGGGAGGAAGCACTGTAGGTTACAGCGAAGCTCTGGGAAGTGGTATTGCCAGCCCTGTCCGTAGCTTCGATGACGAACGTGTTGACACCCTTGACCAATGCCAGCTTCACACTGAATGAACCGTCAAGGAATGGGACCACGAGCTCGCCGTTGACGGTGAGGGAAGCGAGGCCCGACACTGCGTCGATGGCGGAACCAGTGAGGGTGAGCGTGGCAGTAGAAACCGAGGACGGAGGGTCTACGGTCAGGACCGGCGGCCTGGTGTCGACAACAAGGATGATAGCCCGCTCGGTACGGTTGCCAACGCCGTCGACCGCCACGATGATCAGCTCATGCCGACCGTCGGGAAGTGTGAGCCGGACGCGGATGTCGCCGCCCGTGTAGGAGCCGCCGACACGCTGCCCGTTCTCGAAGATGCCGACGTCAGCAATGGACGTGTCGTCGGTGACGACAAGGTGCAAGTCATACGGCGACCCAACGGCCGACTGAGGCACGCCGTCGGGCAGTTCGATGACCGGAGCCATGACGTCCATGAATCTGAACTCTGCTCTGATCGTGTGGTTTGCCATTACCTTCCCAAACGTGTATGTCATGGAGTTCAACCCCGTCAGGGAAACGGACTTGCCGTCGACGACGACTGAGGCGATCATGTTCGGCGGGGTGGCAGTAATCGTGAACGACTGGCTGGCACCCCCGGAAACTGGAATCTCGCCAACAGGATCAATGGTTCCCCCGGCGCCGGCTGATGCTCGGATGACATACTCGGCTTCGTTCTCGATGTCGTCCAGGGCATCCTGGAAATCGGCGTCGAGGCTGGTGTAGTAGACAAACGTCTGCTGGTGCCCTGGCTCAAGGGTGCCGAGGTCGGCACAGATGCTGATGGCCTGGTCTTCGATCACAGAACCCTTGGGGGATATGTAGGTGTAATAGTTGTAGACACCCGCCTGGTCATAGGCCGCAGTTGCATATGGGTCAGTGTTCGTGAAGCCGAACGTCGACACACGCACGCGCGCATCGGCCGAGTAGTAGAAAATCGATACACCTGACGCCAGGCCCGTCGCACGTACCAGCGCCTTGCCGTCGGCAGTCTGCTGGACGACAATCTCGTTGTCAGTGGTGTAGTAGTAAGTCCCATGGAGGTCACGGTCCTGGTCCGGGTCGACGTTGCGCATGTACCGGACGGATTCAAGCGGCGTCGTGCCCGTGTTCTGGAGCGTGATGGTATTTCTGAAGAAGCGCTGATCATAGCGGAACTGTACGACTTGCGTGACGCGAAGCTTGTTGCCATCCCCTGTGCTCCCTACCCACTGCGCGCGAAGCACGTCGACAGACGACAGGTCTGTTACAGACTCCTTGATCACGTCTTCATCACCCATCGTCTCGGCATTGTTGAACACCGAGGGCACGCCCTGGATCTTGTACCCGACGACAAAACGCTCCTCGGGAGTACCCGGCAGGAAGAAGTCACCGGTCGTCGGCCCACTGCCCGTGTTGAATCCATCCTGGTCCACACTGAGGCCAATTCTGCCGCCATAGAATGGCGTGGGATGGAACCCAACGGGAGCAGCTTCGTGGGTTCCAAATGAGCCCGCCCCCGAGATGCCGACCGAAAGGTAAGTGCCCTCCAGGAAGACATCGTCGTCAACGACGGCACTCCGCGCCACAGTGGCGGCCCAAGTACTCCCAACAGAACCCAGCACCATCATGAACACCAGTATCGTGGCAAATAGCCCCGTTCTTCTCCTGTGCATCATATCCTCCCTTTGTCTCCACTGACTGTCTCCAAGTCTCTACGGTAGACCCGCAGTATGTATCCCTTATAGGGACCCCGCCAGTTTTGTCAAGCGAACCTGCCAGGCATGCCACGTACGACGTGGGCTGCGCACGCCCCAACACGGCCTGCGCAGCGGCCAACATGCTTCGCTACGACTATCTCACCTTGTCCTTGAGGAACTGTCCCGTCAGCGACTCCGGGTTGCAGGCGATCTGCTCGGGCGTGCCTGTCGCGATGATGCGGCCGCCCTTGTCGCCGCCCTCGGGACCCAGGTCAATCACCCAGTCGGCGTTCTTGATGACCTCCAGGTTGTGCTCGATGACGATGACCGTGTTGCCTTTATTAGTCAGCTCCTGGAGGACACCCACGAGCTTCTCGACGTCGGCGAAGTGCAGGCCGGTCGTCGGCTCGTCGAGGATGTACAACGTCCTTCCTGCTGTACGCTTGCCCAGCTCCGCCGCGAGCTTGATGCGCTGGGCCTCGCCGCCCGACAGGGTCACGGCGCTCTGCCCCAGGCGGATGTAACCAAGTCCGACGGCGTCCAGCAGCTTCAGCATGTGCTTGAGGCGCGCGTGCGCGTCGAAGAAGTGCAGGGCTTCCTCAACCGACATCTCCAGCACGTCGGCGACGGATTTGCCCTTGTAGCGGACCTCCAGCGTCTCGGAGTTGAAGCGCGCGCCGTGGCACACTTCGCACGGCACATAGACGTCCGGCAGGAACTGCATCTCGACCTTGGTGAACCCATTGCCTTCGCAGGCCTCACAGCGGCCGCCCTTCACGTTGAAGCTGAACCGGCCGGGCTGGTACCCGCGCACCTTCGCCTCGGGCATGCGCGCGTAGACCTCGCGGATGGGCGTGAACAACCCCGTATAGGTGGCCGGGTTGCTGCGCGGGGTGCGCCCGATCGGCGCCTGATCGACCACGATGACGCGGTCGATGTATTCGACACCTGTCAACTTCTCGTAGCGGCCTGGCTGGTCCTTGGCATGGTACAGCTCGCGTGCCAGTCCCTTGTACAGGCAGTCATTGATCAGCGTCGACTTGCCCGAGCCGGACACGCCCGTGATGCACGTGAACATGTGCAGGGGAATGTCGGCGTCGACGTTCTTGAGGTTGTGCTCCGTCGCGCCCTTGATCAGCAGGTGCTCGCCGTTGGGGGTGCGCCTGCTCTTCGGCAGGGGGACGGACAGCTTGCCCGTCAGGTACTGCCCCGTCAGCGACGTCGGCTCGGCGATGATGTCCGCCAGGCTGCCGGCGGCCACAATGCGCCCGCCGTGTTCGCCGGCCCCCGGGCCCACGTCGACAAGGTAGTCCGCCGTGCGGATCGTCTCCTCGTCATGCTCGACGATGACCAGCGTGTTGCCCAGGTCGCGCAGCTCGCGCAGGGTGCTCAGCAAGCGCTCGTTGTCACGCGGATGCAAGCCGATGGACGGCTCGTCCAGCACGTAGAGGACACCGACCAGCTTGCTGCCCACCTGCGTCGCCAGGCGCAAGCGCTGGGCCTCGCCGCCCGCAAGCGTCGCCGACGCGCGCGAGAGGGTCAGGTATCCCAGGCCGACGTCCAGGATAAACTTCAGCCGCTCGTTGATCTCGCGCAGCACCTGCTTGCCGATCGTGCGCTGGGTCTCGGTCATCGCCTCAGGCAACTGGCCAGCAAACTGCAACGCCTGGTCGACCGACATGTCGGTGACCTCGCTAATGTTGCGCCCGGCCAGCTTGACGGCCAGCGCCTCGGGCTTCAGGCGCCTGCCATGACAGGTCGGGCAGTCCTTCTGCACCATGAAGCGCTCGTATTCCTCTTTCATGGCTTCCGAGGTCGTCTCTTCGTACCTGCGGGCCAAGAGGTTGATGAGCCCTTCCCAGTGGAACTTGTAGATATGGTCGGTCCCTTCGCCGTCCTCCCAGTGGACCGGGATGCGTTCCCTGTCACCGTGCAGGACAATGTCCATAGCTCCTGCCGGCAAGTCGCGCACTCTCTGGTCCGGGTCGTACCCACGGTACCGGAGCGCCTGCACGACAAAGTCCTTGCTGAACGTCGAGGCGGCAAGGAAGCCAGGGATCTGGATGGCCCCCTCAGCGAGCGACTTGTCGTGGTCAATGATCATGTCGATGTCCGGCTCCAGCTGGAAGCCGAGACCGGTACACGTCGGACACGCGCCATAGGGGGAGTTGAACGAGAACAGCCGCGGCTCGATCTCCTGGATGCTGTAGCCGCAGATGGGGCAGGCGAAGGTGCTCGAGAAGAAGTCGAGCTTGCCCGTCGCCAGGTCCAGGACCTTGATGACGCTGTTCCCTTCCTTGAGCGCCAGTTCCACCGAGTCGAACAGGCGCGTGCGTTCGTCCGCGGTGACCAGCAGCTTGTCCACGATGAGCTCGATCGTGTGCTTGCGCTTCTTATCAATGCTCGGGACCAGGTCGTCGACACTGTACTCCGTACCGTCGACACGGTAGCTCTCGAACCCCTTGCGCTGGACATCCTCGATCAGTTTGTGGTACTCGCCCTTGCGCCCCTCCACCGCAGGCGCCAGCAGGGCGACGGTATGCCCGGGGTACTCTGCCAGCAGGTGCTCGACGATCTCCTGGGGCGACTGCTTCGTAATGGGGATATCATGGTTGGGACAGTACGGAACGCCGGCGCGCGCGAACAGCAGACGCAGGTAATCATAGATCTCGGTCAGCGTACCGACCGTGGACCGGGGGTTCTTGCTGGCTGATCTCTGGTCGATGGCAATGGCGGGGGACAGCCCCTCGATGAGGTCGACGTCCGGCTTCTGCATCAGGCCGATAAATTGCCGGGCATAGGCAGAGAGCGACTCGACATAGCGGCGCTGCCCCTCGGCGTACAGGGTGTCGAACGCCAGCGAGGACTTGCCCGAGCCGGACACGCCGGTGATGACGATGATCTTGTTGCGCGGGAGCCGCACGCTCACGTCTTTCAAGTTGTGGACGCGCGCACCCTTGATGAAGATGCTTTCTTCAGCCATTCATCGACCTCTCATTTCGAATTGTGAATGCCTTTGGGGTCTGACCCCAAGGCATTCACATTTGTGGGCTACTGCTTGTGGAAGACGACACGGTCGGCGTCGTAATCGGCCAGAACCTTGTCGCCGGGCTTGACCTCGCCGGAAAGCAGGGCGTCCGCCAGGCGGTCTTCCAGGACCTTCTGGACCGTGCGCTTGAGCGGCCGGGCGCCGTAGACCGGGTCGTAGCCGATGGTCACGAGGTGCCTGCGCAGTTCGTCGGACACGGTCAGCTCGATGTCGCGCTCGCGCACTTTGGCCACGGTGCGTTCGATGACCAGGCTCAGGATCTCCGCCAGTTCGGCCTGTCCCAGCGGGTTGAAGACGACCACCTCGTCCACGCGGTTCAGGAACTCCGGACGGAACACGGTCTTCATGTGCTCCAGCACCGCGGTGGTGACGCGCGAGTACTCCTCTTCGTACGCGACCGTCCCGGGTGTCGACCCGATACGGCTGATGATGTCGCTGCCGATGTTGCTGGTCATGATGATGACCGTGTTGCGGAAGTTGACCGTACGGCCCTTGCCATCCGTCAGGCGCCCGTCGTCCAGCACCTGGAGCAGGATGTCGAACACGTCGGAGTTGGCCTTCTCGACCTCGTCGAGAAGGATGACCGAGTAGGGATGTCGGCGAACAGCCTCTGTCAACTGACCGCCCTCTTCATAGCCAACGTATCCGGGAGGAGCCCCGACGAGGCGGCTGACGCTGAATTTCTCCATGTACTCGCTCATGTCGATGCGGACCATGCGATTCTCGTCGTCGAACAACACCTGCGCCAGCGCCTTGGATAGCTCGGTCTTGCCGACACCCGTGGGGCCCAGGAAGATGAAGCTGCCGATGGGACGGCTGGGGTCTGACATGCCGGCGCGCGACCGCTTGATGGCCGAGGCAACAGCATGGATTGCCTGCTCCTGGCCGATGACGCGCTTTGCCAGGCGCTCCTCCAGGTTGACCAGCTTCGTCACCTCAGTCTCCATCATGCGGGACACCGGGATGCCGGTCCAGCGGCTGACGACCTGCGCGATCTCCTCTTCGGTCACGGACTGCTTGAGTTCGACGCCGCCCTTCTCCTGCGATGCGAGCTGGTCGTGCTGTGCCTCGACCTTCTTCTCCAGCTCGGGGATCGCGCCGTACTTGAGCTGTGCCGCCTTCTCCAGGTCGCCCTCGCGGGTCGCCTTCGTGAACGCGGCCTTCTTCTCCTCGAGTTCCTTGCCGAGCCGGGCGGCTTCCTCGATGACGTCTTTCTGCTTCCGCCAGGACAGCTTCAGCCGGTCCGCCTTCTCCTTGAGCTGGGCGATCTCCGCCTGCACGTCGGCACTGCGCTTCCTGGACTTGTCATCGGTCTCGGCAGCCAGCGCCTTGCGTTCCATCTCGAGGATGACCAGCTTGCGGTCCAGTTCGTCGATCTCGACGGGCATGCTCTCGAGCTGCATCTTCACCAGCGACGCCGCCTCGTCCATGAGGTCGATGGCCTTGTCGGGCAGGAAACGGTCCGTAATGTAGCGCGCCGATAGCTTGGCCGCCATGACCAGGGCCCCATCCGCGATGCGCACGCCGTGGTGTGTCTCATACCGCTCCTTGAGGCCGCGCAGGATGGAAATCGTATCCTCGACCGACGGCTCACCAACCATGACCGGTTGGAAGCGGCGCTGGAGAGCGGCGTCCTTCTCGATGATCTTGCGGTACTCGTCGACCGTGGTCGCGCCGATCGTCCGCAGTTCACCCCTCGCAAGCGCCGGCTTCAGCATGTTGGAGGCGTCCATGGCCCCCTCGGCCGCACCCGCCCCGACGACCGTGTGCAGTTCGTCGATGAACATGATGATGCGGCCGTCGCTCGCCGTCACAGCCTTGAGCACGGACTTGAGCCTGTCTTCGAACTCGCCGCGGAACTTGGCGCCCGCGATCATCGCGCCCAGGTCGAGTGCGAAGATCGTCTTGTCCTTGAGCTCCTCGGGGACGTCACGCGCTACGATCCGCTGAGCAAGGCCTTCGACGACTGCCGTCTTGCCGACGCCTGCATCACCGATGAGCACGGGGTTGTTCTTGGTCCGGCGCATGAGGATCTGCATGACGCGCCGGATCTCCTCGTCGCGGCCGATGACCGGGTCCAGCTTGCCCTGGCGCGCCTGCTCGGTCAGGTCACGGCCGTACTTCTTGAGTGCCTCGTACTTGTCTTCGGGCTCCTGATCCGTCACGCGTTCCGTCCCGCGCACCTTCACCAGCGCGCTCAGGATGGCTTGCTTCGTCACGCCGGTCTGTTTCAGCAACGGTCCGCATGAGCGGCTGTTCTCGGCCAGCGCGATGAGAAGGTGCTCGATGCTGATGTATTCGTCCTTGAGCGCCGTCATCTCGTCCTCGGCCTTGCGGATGACCGTGCTCAGGTCGTCAGAGATGACCAGCTGACCGACGGGGACGCTGCCCGAAACCTTGGGAAGCCGCTCGATTTCCTGTTCGACCTGTGACGACAGCGCTGGGGCAGCAACGTTGAGGTATGGGAAGAGGGAGGCTGCAAGCCCCTCCTTCTGTTCGAGAATGGCCTGGAGAAGGTGCAGCGAATCGGTGGCCTGGTTGCCGTGGCCTTCGCTGGACCGCGCCGCCTGTTGCAATGCTTCCGCTGACTTTGTCGTAAACTTGTCGAGTGTCATATCGTCCGCCCTTGGGCGTCACCACCTCCCGTATGCAGAGCACGTTTGTGCCCGTCTGAGACTGCCACAGTATACGGTGGGCTTGAAAAAATGCCAAGCGTCCATATGATGAAGAAGCACTACCGTGCCGCAAGCACGGAGCTTGTCCAGGACTGACATACGGGAGCGTCGACCTTGTTCGTTCTCCT
Organism: Coprothermobacter sp.; assembly: GCA_013824685.1. Taxonomy (NCBI): domain Bacteria; kingdom Pseudomonadati; phylum Coprothermobacterota; class Coprothermobacteria; order Coprothermobacterales; family Coprothermobacteraceae; genus Coprothermobacter; species Coprothermobacter sp. The sequence goes on from PNOG01000014.1 coordinate 10,074, forward strand.
GACGGTAGCACGGAAATGAGCCCTGAACTGCTGCTCGAACAGACAATCAGCGGGGGCATGAGAGAAGGCATTGTGGGAGCACTGCTGGAGGTGCTCGAGCGTACGGACAACTTTACGCTTACGCATTCCTATCGTGTTGCCCAGCTTGCCGTCCCCATGGGGGTCGCACTTCATCTGTCCGAGGACGACCTCGAAACCCTTCGCGTTGCGGCGTTGCTTCATGATCTGGGCAAAGCCTTCATCCCTGCGCAGATCCTGCTCAAACAGGACTTCCTCACCGAAGAGGAGTTCGCCATCATGCGCAAGCACCCCGAATACGGTTCTGCCGTCATTGGGAGAGTCCCCGGCTTTTCCGATGTGTGCGACATCGTCGCGTCTCATCATGAACGGTACGACGGTGCAGGCTATCCTCATGGAACAGCCGGCGCGGACATCCCGATGGGTGGACGCATCCTGGCGGTGGCTGATTCATTCGACGCCATGGTGACTGCGCGCGTGTATCGACATGGCGCCCAGCCCGACATGGCTGCGGCGGAAGCGGCGAGGTGCGCCGGATCGCAATTCGACCCGGTTGCCGTCGAAGCCTTTCTGGCCACAACGCACTTCATAGGAGCCCGTCATGGCGAGAAGAGTACAGCGCAGCGAGAATGACCAGCTGACCGGGCACAAGATCGGCAACAGCGTCACCAAAGGGTTTGCCGAGGGAACCAGGCGCGGTGAGGCACGTCCCGAGGAGTTCGTCATCGCCGAGGAAGTCCAGGAGGCTCTCCGCAAGGGAGCACCGGTCGTCGCCCTCGAATCTGCCATCATCACCCATGGCATGCCGTACCCAGTCAACCTCGAGCTGGCACAGGAGCTCGAAGCCATCGTCCGCAAGGGTGGAGCCGTCCCCGCCACGACTGCCCTGGTCTCGGGCAAGATCCGTGTAGGTCTCTCCAAGTCTGAACTCGAGATGCTCGCCCGGGCCAAGTGGGTCAAGAAGATCGGACCCCGCGACATCCCCGTCGCTGTCGCCATGGGATTCAGCGGGGGCACGACCGTCGCTGCGTCGCTGAACATCGCCGACGCCGCAGGTATCCGCGTCTTTGTCACCGGTGGCATCGGGGGCGTCCACCGTGGCGTGAGCGAGATCCTCGATATCTCTCAGGACCTGCCCGTCATCGGGCGGGCTCGGTGCATCACCGTGTGCGCGGGCGCCAAGTCCATCCTCGACCTGAGGAACACCCTGGAGTACCTCGAAACGATGTCCGTCCTCGTCCTGGGTTACCAGACCGACACCCTGCCCGCCTTCTACGTGCGCGACTCCGGCATCCCGCTCGAGCACCGCGTCGAGAGCGCGTCGGACATCGCCTCCATCGTGGAGGCACGCGACCGCCTCAAGCTCGAGACCGGGATCCTCGTCACGAACCCGATCGCCGAGGGTGACCAGGTCGATCCAGCAAAGCACGAGAAGATCCTGCAGGCAGCGCTCAAGAAGGCTGCGGAAGAGGGTGTCGAGGGCAAGGCGATGACGCCGTACATCCTGGCCTACATGCAGAAGAACCTGCCCGGCGTCATCGAGGCCAACATCGCGCTGATCAAGAGCAACGTCGCGCTGGGAACGCAGATCGCCACCCTGCTGAGCCACCGCTGAGCCTGGGTTCCATGTTCTTCGTCACGGGCGACCTGAACATCGACGCCACAACGGTGGCGCCCAGCCTGTCGCCTTCCGGCAAGGAAGCACAGGCGAACATCATGCTTTCCTGCGGGGGGCAGGGAGGGAACGTCGCCTTCTTCCTGCGCTGCCTGGGCCGGCTCGTACAACTGTTCGGCACGCTGGGGACCGACGTCGCAGGAGACCTCTATTTGGCGCACCTGGCGCGCCTCGGCATAGCATACGCTGGAGGCCGCGTCGACGTCCCGACGGGCATGGTCAGCGTCGTCCAGGAGGCAGGTTCGTACCATATGTACTGTCAGCGGGGCGCCAACGCAGCGGTAGATCCTGCTGCATTTGCACGCTTCGTGCGCAGTGCATTCGAGACGACTGCAGACGTCCTGTTCGTGTCAGGGTACAGCCTTCTGAATGATGGCTGCTGGGCAGCTCTCGAGTTCGTGCTGACCAGTCCTGCGCCCGCACGGCCGCTGGTCGCGATGGATCCCGCCAGCATCGACGCTATGAATGCCATGGGCCGCGATGCTGTTCTTTCGGCGGTTCGATTGTGCGACTACGTGCTGCCCAACGAAGAGGAAGCCTGCTGGCTGGCACAGGAGGCAGATGCCAACAAGGCAGCCCGCATCCTCCACCGATCGACCGGGACAACCGTCGTTGTCAAGCTCGGCTCAGGAGGAGCTCTCCTATGTGGCGACGAGGGCATCATTGCGACGCCAGGCGTCCCCCTCACGCCCGTCGACGTGACGGGAGCGGGAGATGCCTTCGCAGCCGCCTTCCTTTCCGCGTTTGTTGCGAACTCAGATCCCCAGGCAGCTCTCACAGCCGCCGTGCGCTTCAGCGCGACCAAGGTCCAGCTGGCAGGCACACAGCCTCTGGAGCTCCTGAACTACAGCGGCTGATCCTCAGCGCTCGCGGGTCCTTCCGCGGCAGAGCGGCGGCTGGAAACGATCCCCAGCGCCAGCCCGGCCAAGATGACGGCGCCTCCCGCAAGCTCGGCCGGACCCGGCCGATCACCCAGCACCAGGAACGCCAGCAGGCTGCCCAGAATTGGCTCCCACAGTAGCATCAGGGCAACGAACTGCGGCTGAAACGACCTGAGTGAAGCATTGATGAGGCCGTGGCCGACAGTCTGGCCGAGGACAGCGGTCACCGCAAGCCACATGAACGACGTGCCCGACAGTGGCAGGAGGGACCTTCCAGCAATGAGGCACACGACCCCCATCAGGAAAGCCGCCCAACCGAACGCGCCCACGTTGTAGGAGACAGTGTCCATCTGCCGGGACGCCCTGCGCCCGACGATCAGATACAGCGACGCCGCCAGCGCCCCACCCAGGGCGAGCAGGTTTCCGAGGTTGGCGCCCGTGCCGGACCGCAGCCCGATGAAGACACCGCCTGCCGTTACGACAGCAACGGCAACCCACAGCAGAGGGCTGGTACGTTCCCGAAACAGGACGAGGTCCAGGACGGCCACAAACAGCGGGTTCATGGTGACGAAGACCAGCGAGGACAACACCGAGGTCATTGACAGCGACGTCACCCACAAAGCGAAGTGCACAGCCAGCAGCGCCCCCGCCAGCATTGTAACAGGGGACAGCCGTAGTTGTTGTAACATGCCCGTACCAAGGGCAGGATGGATTCCCGCCTGCGCGGGAATGACTGACAATGCTACACTTCTGGACGGTTCCATTCCTGAAGCAGTGTTGCACTTCGGGATAGATCGACTACTGGCGAGCGCGTTGCGCCTTCGCCACGCTTGCAGCGGAAGGAGCAGGAGCGTCGACAGCGCCAGGCGCCAGAATGCGGTCACAAGCGGGTCCGTACCAGCCAGCTTCATGAACGTCGACGTGCCCGACACACCCAGGACGGCCATAACAAGACCTGCCCAGGCCTGGGCGTCGGGTCGACCCCCGCTCTTCTGTCGCGCTGTTGCTCTCATGCTGTACAGTATAGCCACACTCCACCCTGACGAGAGGCATGACGGAGACTGTTACGCTTCGGGACGGTTCCAATTCTGTAACAGGCGGCAGACGCGTTCGCCTGGATATGGGAAAACCCCCGACAAGGGGGATGGACAGGATGGATTCCCGCATCCGTGGGAATGACGGAGAGCGAAGGGATTGGATTCCCGCCTGCGCGGGAAGGACGAAACCACGCGAGAATGACGGATCAGCGGCGTATGGGCGACAGAACGCATGCTTATGTTGGTTGACAGAGACTCACCGAGTTCGAGTGCCAGGTTTTGTTGCCGCGATCATCGTGACAATTCGTCGATAGTAACCTCCAACGCGATCGGCAGCAGCAATGTCGACATCAATGTGACATGCTGCGGCCATAGCTGCATATGGCTTCTTCCAGGACACCGGCGGGTCCGGGAGTGTCTCGGGGGTCGGATGGCTGTTTCTGTGGCCAAACGTGGCTACCACTGCTGCAGCGACACCTTCAGGATCCAAGTACCCCGTCTCGAGGAGCAGTGTCATGTCGACGAGGTCCTTGACGCGGCTGTTGTCGCGCGTGCCTGCACGGAGCATGGTATAGGCATGCAGTTTCTCGGCGAACTGTTGTTCCAGGCTTGTCGTGGTAAGCGGAGATGCCTCGATACCGGCGAAGCCAAACCAGTCCTCACCCGTTGTGACGCGAAGGGGTTCGAGGAGAACGTCTCCAACGGCAACATCGACGTGGAAGGTAACGAAGGCCCGACCCCCGAGCATCGCGCGAACAGGGAACCTCTCGCCGCCGTAGAGCGGGCCGTCGAGGTCCATCATCGACTCCCCCACTTGAAACTCGAGCCAGTCACCTGCTGAGCGTGAAGCAGCCTGCTGCAGCATCCGTTGTAGAGTTACGCGGTTGTCGGAGCCTCTGCCAATACTGATGTTGAGAGCGAGATCGATGTCGCGAGTCGCCCGGGCGGATCCAATCGCCAGTTCCAAAGCATGTCCACCCTTGAGAATCCATCTGTTGACACCATCATACTGTATGCGCGTGACAAATCGATCAAAGACGACTTGCTGTCGCAGGCGTTGCAGATCCTCACCTTTACTCAGAGCCCGTTTCCTGAGGCGATCCTCCAGGGCCTGGCGGAAGGACACCGCGTCATTGTAGTGCCGCGGACTGCTCATCGGTGGAAGATGCTTCGTATGATCTCCGCGAAGGGAGAGGGCGGGTTCAGCCTGGCAGCGTTGGTCAGATCGTCGCGCTGCACGAGCCCACGCTGGAGGGCTTGGCGGATGGCCTGCTCGAGAAGGTCAGCAGAGATGCTTGCAGCAGCAACGTCGATAATCGTTCTCAGGGGACGAGTGACGCTGTACCCCTCCATCACCTGAATGTCCACGGGCTCGAGCGTTGCACGATGGATGACGAGGATGGCGGGGATCCTGGCCGACTTCCTGAATGACAGTGGGACTGTCATATGGAGCCTTGCAGGCATGACATCCGAGAGTTCGTAGATGGACAGCGCCGTCTCATGAGAAAACACACCCTGGGGCTTGCCCTTGCTGTCTCGTGACCACAGCGACCACAGGACGAGGTCGGGCCGATCAGCCGACGTGTAGTCGGCAATGCGGTACACGCCATACCCCTCCCGTATCCAGTTTCCAGTCTCACTCTGGTAGTACTGTGAGGGATATGAGTAGCCAGCCTCAAGAGCCTGCCTGGCAGTGAAGTATCCCTGCTGGCGGGAGGCAATGCTCCGTATGTTGCGTTCCGATTCCTGTGTTGTTCCCATTTGCACAACCCTTAACATTTTCTTAAGTATTGTGCAATTCCGGGGAAAATCAACAGTCAGAAAGGATGGATTCCCGCCTTCGCGGGAATGACGGAGGGGCGCGGGAATGACCGATCATGTGTAACAGGGGACAGACGTAGTTGTTGTAACATGCCCATAGCAGGGGCAGGATTGGATTCCCGTCTGCGCGGGAATGACAGATTATGTAGCAGGGGACAGACGTAGTTGTTGTAACATGCTACAACCGAGGCAGGACTGGATTCCCGCCTTCGCGGGAATGACGGAATGCAAAGGGCCCGCCATCGCTGGCGGGCCCTCGTCATTCAGGAGATTGGAAGGACGTCAGGGTTCCCAGGTGATGGTCACCGTCCGGGTGGGAGCGTACCAGGCGATGTCCAGACCGAGCTGCTCGGCGATGAACCGGAGGGGCAGGAAGGTCCTGCTACCCAAGATGACGGGAACGACCTTGCTGTTCGCCGGGTCGATGAGGGTGCTCTTGCCGTTCACGGTGGCGATGTTCTTGCCGATGGTCAGCACCATGGTGACACCGCGTGCCTTGAGGGTGACCTGGCGGGTCGTGGCATTCCAGGCGATGGAGCCGCCCACTTCCTCCACAAGTGCCCGCAGGGGCAGGAGGGTCCTGCTCTCGAGGATGACCGGCGCGACGTCCATAGCCACGCTGGCGCCATCGACGACCATAGCCTTCCTGTCGATGGTCAGATCGATCCTCCGCCCAGCGTGCTGTTGCTGAACCGGTGTGAGATCCAGGGTCCACGTGAGAGAGCCACGGTTGCCTGCGTTGTCGAGCGTTTCCACAACGATGGTGTTGAGACCGCGCTTCAGGGGAAGGGACGCGGTGAATGTCGCGTCCAGGTAGGGGATGACCTCGGTGCCGTCGATGGTGAGAGAACGGACACCGGACAACTCATCGCTGATGGTTCCCTCGACGTTCAGGGTCGTGCCGGTGACCATCCTGGTCAGCGGCCGGGGAAGGACGACTTCGGGAGCATGGGTGTCCAAGGTGATCGTGAAGTGACGCTCGGCTCGGTTGCCTGCCTCATCGACCACCGTGATGTCGACCCGGTTCGTGCCTTCAGTCAGCGACACCATGCGGTCTATCGTGCCAGTACCAGTGGATGCACTTGCCTCCACGCCGTTCACGGCAACCTTCCACTGCACGTTGCGCTGTCGGTTGTCTTCGGCCATGAACTGCAGGCCGAACGGAGACCGGTTCACCGTGAAGGAGGGAGCGGTCCCTCCCGATGCCCCGGTCACGCCGGGCCAGGAGGAGAAATCGGGCAACTCGATCACGGGGGGCATCGTGTCCAAGTACCGTGCAGGGAGGAACACACTGTCCACGCTCGTACTCATGGTGAGAGGTAGGCCCACGCCGCTGTCGGTACAGGTGACGCGAACAGCCAGGTGTATTCCCTCGTCGATGGGAGAAACGACGTACGTCGAAGCTGTCGCGCCAGGGATGAGTGCGAGTCCTGTCCCTGCCGCGTCATCGGCCCGGAGCCACTGGTAGGTGTAGGACAGGACTGACATGCCGGAGATGTCCGTGTCGATGGCGTCGTTCCAGCTGCCGACCATGGCACGCACCTCGTGGTTCACGAACAGGTTCCCGGCGATGCTGGGCCTTTCCGTGTTGACAGGAGCATCGTTGCGGGGGATCACGACGACGGTCACGGTGATCTCGTCCGTACCCGTCAGGCCGTCCTCCACCTGGAGCGTGAAGGTGTCCGTGCCGTTCCAGTTGGCAGTCGGGTGGTAGACGGAGGAAGCCGTCGAAGACCCCACGGACGGGGCAGGAAGTGTCAGGGTGCCGTGCCCGGGAGGCGTGATGACGTGCCAGGTCAGCGTGTCGATGGCATCCGCATCTGTCGCATGGAGTGTGAACGTGAAGGCAACTGGCGACTCATCTTCGTCGCAGGCCGTGGATGCTTGGGCCCCTTCGGTGATGACCGGTGCGGCGTTGAGGATAGTGATCGGTAGGGGCGCTGACAGTGCCGACGTCGCCTGGTGCAGAGGAAGGCCGACGCCATCGTCGGTGCACGTGACCATCGACCGAATCAGTTGAGGGTTGTCGACAAAGGTAAGCACGTATGTGAGACCGGTGGCCCCGGGGATGTCGACGAATGTTGTCCCGCCGTCCGTACTCAGCTGCCACTGATACGTATAGGACAGGACCGACATGCTGGAGACACTGGTGTCGATGAGATCATTCCAGACACCATCCGCCGCCGTCAGGGTCCGACCAACGTGCGGGATGCCGGCAATGGCAGGAGGTGCCGTGTTTACCGGCGGGTCGTTGACGGGGGTGACAGTGATGGTGAAGGTCTGGTCAGCGGAGGTGTCCACGCCGCCGTTCAATACGCCATCGTCGTCATGAATGTGCAGTGTGACGATGGCAGACCCGTTCATGTTGGCGGCCGGAGTGTAGGCCAGTGTACCGAGGGGAGAGGCGACGGCCTGTGAGCTGAAGAGTGCGTTGTTGTCACTGGTAACATCGAAGTGGAGGGCTTGCCCTGCTTCATCGGCAGGACCGGCACTGATGGCAGTTGCCCACAGGGCGACCGTCTGCACGCCACAATCTTCGAGGACCGTTTGGTCGGCGCCCTTGGTGAAGGAGGGGACGTCGTTGACTGCGGTGACGGAGATGGTGAAGGTCTGGGGAGCGGTCGTGAGTGCGGCACCGCCCCTCGTGGCATCGTCCGTGAGCGTGAGTGTCACGGTAGCCGCGCCGTTCATGCTAGGGGCAGGGGCATAGGTCAGGGTGCCTGTGGGACTGACGGCTGGCACCACGCTGAACAGCGCAGGGTTGGTGTTGCCGGTGACCGTGAACGTCAGAATCTGCGAGGACTCGTTGGCAGGACCGGCACTGATAGCGGTTGCCCAGGCACTGACCGTCTGTGCACCACAATCCTCGAGAACCGTCTGGTCGGCGCCCTTGGTGAACGAGGGGACATCGTTGACCGGGGTGATGGTCACGTTCACGGTGATGTCGTCCATACCGCCGTACGTATCGCTCACACGCACGACGAACGAGTCCGAGCCGTTGAAGTCGGCGGTGGGAGTGTGGCCGATGGCCTTGCTCAGGCCTGTGCCGCTAACCGTGGCAGTGCCGTGGGAAGCAGGCGTCGAGACGCTCCACGTGAGGGTGTCACCGTCGGCATCCGTCGCATCGAGGATGAGGCTCCATGCCAGGGGATTCCCGTCCTCGTCTATGGTGACCGAGGTCGATGCACCTTCGGTGATCATGGGAAGACGGTTGATAACTTGGGGGGTCCAGGATGTGACGAGCGTGACACTCTGCGTGGCAGGGTCACCAACGCCGCTGTCGGTGCACGTGACTCTTGCGCGCAGGAGCCTATGAGCATCCGCATTCGACAGGACATACGTGGCGGAAGTGGCAGATGCGATGTCCCCCACATTCGTTCCGGAGACGCCATCCGCACGAACCCACTGGTATGTGTAGGTCAGAGACGCGGAGGCCAGCCGAGTCGATAGTGTCACTCCATGTGCCGGGGTCTGCCGTCAGCGTGTCGCCCACGTTCATGGTTCCCGAGATGCTGGGCAGGATGGTGTTCACGGGAGCGTCGTTGCGGGGGTTCACGGTAACGGTCACGGTGATCTCGTTCTCGCCCGTCAGGCCGTCTTCGACCCGGAGCGTGAAGCTGTCCGTCCCGTTCCAGTTGAGAGCGGGATGGTAGACGGGAACGGTGGAGAGTCCGGTCGGATCCGCAGGGAGGGCAAGCGTTCCATGCGCAGGAGGCGTGAGGATATGCCATGTCAGGGTGTCGATGTGGTCCGAGTCTGTCACGTGGAGCGTGAGACTGAACGGCACGGGGCTCTCGTCCTCGTCACACGATGCCGATATGGCAGACCCTTCCGTGATGACCGGCGCTCCGTTGAGGATGGTCACCGGGAGCGAGATGGCCGTCGTGCTCTGAGAGGCGGGGAGGCCGACGCCCGTATCGCTGCAGGTAACCTGCACACGAACCTGCTGGAGGTTGTCGGGCAGTGTGAGCACATACGAGGGACTTGTCGCGCCTGCGATGTCCGAAAACATGGAACCACCGGCCGCAGTGCGTTGCCACTGATAGGCGTAGGATAGGACTGACGTGCCGAAAACGTCCATGTCGATGGCATCATTCCAGTCACCGGCCGTTGTCGCAACGGTTCTGCCAACGTGAGGAGTGCCGGAGATGGCAGGAAGGGCAGTGTTCACTGGTGAGTCGTTGACGGGAGTAACGGTGATGGTGAAGGTCTGGGAAGAGGAGGTATCCACGCCGCCATTCGCCGTGCCGCCGGTGTCATGGACGCAGACAGTGACCGTTGCAAAACCATTCTGGTCCGTGGCAGGGGCAAACGTCAGAGTGCCCGTGGCAGGGTCGATGGCTGGCTGAATCCTGAAGAGAGAATTGTCGTCGTTCGCCACAACGAATGACAGGGTTTGAGAAGACTCGTTGGTGGGACCGGCACTGATGGAGGTTGCCCAACCGGCGACCGTCTGTGCTCCGCAGTCTTCAAGGACCGTCTGGGCAACGCCCTTCATGAAGGAGGGGACATCGTTGACCGCGGCAACCGTCAGTGTGACAGCGGCCCGTGCACTGGCGAGGAATCCATCCCAGGCTTCATACGTGAAGGTGTCGGAACCGCAGTAGTCAGCTACTGGCACATACGTGAACGACCCGTCGGCCTGAAGCGTCAGCGTCCCGTGAGCGGGACCTGTCACCATGCGCCCCGTAAGGTGATCGCCGTCCACATCGATGTCGTTTGCCAGAACTCCTGGAGCAGAGACAGTCATCGCAACGTCCTCGGCAGAAGTATAGGAGTCATTGGCTCCCACAGGGGCTTCGTTCACATTCGTCACGATAATGTCGAAGTCCTGTTCATACGACAATCCCCCGGAATCGGTCGTACGGACGTGGAGCGTATAGGTGTTCTTCGTCTCAAAGTCAAGGCCAGCCTTCGTCCGCAAGTAGTTGACGTTGAACAGCTCAAGTACGTCCGCTCCCTCACCGGGCAGCGTATAGGTGAACCCGGTTGTCGTCTCCGGGTCCTGCGTGGTGAACCAACCTACCTGTGTGCCAAGAGGAACGTTTTCGGGAACAGTGCCACTAAACAGCGTGATGCCAGTGGGAGCGTCGTTGACCGGAGTGATTGTCAGACTTACGGCGACGGTAGAGCTCTGCCGTGCACCATCCCATACAGAGTACCTGAACGAGTCTGACCCATTGTAGTTGCGCACAGGGGTATACCTGAACGATCCATCCGAGCTGAGGCTAACGCTCCCGTGAGATGGGCCGGAGCCAAAGATCGCCTGGATTGACGGGCCATCTATATCTGCGTCATTTGCGAGAACGCCAGGCGCGGGGACTGATAGGACAGTGTCTTCGAGGGTCCCGTAGGAGTCGGCAACTCCCTGAGGGGCATCGTTGACGGGAGTGACAGTGATGGTGAAGATCTGGGGAGCGGAGGTATCCACACCGCCATCCGCCGCGCCGCCGTTGTCATGGAGGGAGACCGTCACGGTAGCCGTGCCGTTCCCGTTGGCAGCAGGCGCATAGGTCAGGGTGCCGTTTGCAGCAATGGCAGGCTGCACAGAGAAGAGGGCAGTGTTGTCGTTGGTGACCACGAAGTCAAGGGTCTGCCCTGCTTCCTCGGCAGGACCCGCACTCATGGAGATCGCCCATCCGGAGACGGTCCGGAAACCACAGTCCTCAAGGACCGTCTGGTCGGCACCGTTCGTGAAAGACGGGGCGTCATTGACAGGGTTCACGGTGACGGTCACGGTAGCGGTCGGAGCATCAGTGAGGACGTCACCGAGCATGCCACCGTATTCGACGACGTAGCCCGCTGTTGATGTGTTGCTCCCATCGAAATCATTCCATGTTCCATTGGAGTAGAAGTGTGCATAGTCCTCACCGGTACCCCAGTTGTTTGGCTCGCCGCCAGCCCAATTCGCATACCGACCGGGAGTGAGACCGTAGCCACCCGTAGAACTGGGATAGTTGTACTGAGTCTTATCAACACCACCAGTCTGCGTACAGAACTGCGTCTGCTCAGCAGCAGGTCCCGTTACCCATTTCCAGATACTCTCCTCTGTCTCATCACTGGCGCCCATCCAGCCCTGGCCTCTCAGCCTGGTCTCCACGAACGCCTGTTCTCCCGGCGACGTTATCGTCACGAGGTAGCCCTTCCGCCCGTAGAGCAGCGGCTTGTCCTCTGCGGCAACCTTTGCCTGCAACCATGTTTTCCCCGCGTCCTGAACGAACTCGTAGTAGTGCCCGGTGCCTGCGTAGAACAACGTGCTTCCCTCGCTCACCGTATAGGTGAAGGTATCCGTCCCATTCCAGTTGGATGCCGGGGTGTAGAGGATGGTGCCTGCAGAGGCATCAACAATGACTGCAGTCCCATGTCCGGGGGCCGTCATCACCGCTGCAAGCTTGAGGCCACCCAGCGGTGCATCATTCCCGAGAACGCTTATTGTGACTGCAGTATCCTCATTGGTGGTAGCAGCATCGTCAACCGCTGTAGCAGCCAGCACCGCGGAGGGCACAATCTGTAGCTGGGCAACAAGCAGGACAACGAGCGCACAACCAAGAGCCCACGAACGCCAATCCCGTTTTCCACCTTTCCACCTTTTCACAAAGCCCCCCTGGTCTGTGATGACTTTCCGCTGCCAAGCGACATTTCTCCCCGAACACTCTACCCGCTTCGCTTCTCACTGCAAGACCATCCGCAGTGGTGGACCACAGCCAGAAGAAGGCGTTCCTAAACAGAGCATGGATTCCCGCCTTCGCGGGA
>PNOG01000015.1 GCA_013824685.1 Coprothermobacter sp.
CAAGAGTATCATGCTGACCGGCGACTCGCGTGCCGCCGCACAGTGGGTTGCACAGGACCTCGGACTCGATGACTTTTTTGCCGAAGTGCTGCCGCACGAGAAGGCAGCCAAGATCCAGGAAGTGCAGGGGAGGGGTCTGACCGTAGCCATGGTCGGTGACGGCGTGAACGACGCTCCGGCTCTCGCGCAGGCTGATGTCGGGATTGCGATTGGCGCCGGCACTGATGTTGCCATCGAGACGGCGGACGTCATCCTGGTCCGTGACGATCCCCGCGACGTCGTCGCTGTTGTGCAGCTGTCACGTGCCACGTATCGCAAGATGCTGCAGAACCTCGCCTGGGCCACAGGGTACAACGTCGTCGCGATCCCGCTGGCGGCAGGGGTGCTTGCCGGGGTCGGCTTCATCATGAGCCCAGCCGTCGGCGCCGTCTTCATGTCCTTGTCCACCATCATCGTCGCCATCAACGCACGCCTGCTCAAAGCGCCACGAACGTAGATGCTGCACCCAGAAGCGTGCACGCGGGCAGACTGACCGCCGACTGGCACGGGACCCTGGCAGAAACCCCCGGCCGTGAGGCCGGGGGTTCGTCAAACGGAGAGCGTGCGTCGTTCAACGGAGGCCGGCCTCACGATGTTTGGCCGCAATAGTCTCGGCCAGCGCATCGATCGCCTGCATGTCAGCAGCACGAGGATCGCCTTTGGCAAGGACGGGTGTGAGGACTTCGGCCTTCAGCGGCGCGATGAGTCCCCCAAGGACGTCGACGATGCGTTGGCCCCACCCATATGACCCGACAATGGACACGAATTGTGTCTTGGGACGAAGAGCTCCAGCCAGATACGCAATCTCGATCGTCTTGGGATGCGGACCGGTCAGCACGGCAGGAGTTCCGATGACGATAGTCGCGGCGTCCACAAGGGACATAGCGATCTCGCCCAGGTCGGAAATCGTCAGGTCGAACCGCTCGACACCGACGCCTCGGTCGGCCAGAGCGGCCGTAAGGCGATCAACCATCTTCAGTGTGCTCCCATGCATGGAGACAAAGGGGATGACGACCTTGTTGTGAGGAGGGCCGCCTGCCCACTCGCGGTAAGCGTCCATGATGAACGCCGGGTCCTTGTAAACAGGACCATGGCTGGGGCAGATCATATCGATCTGTGTGCCCGCAAGCTTGTCCAGGTTCTTGATGATGAAACTGCGGAACGGCATCATGATCTCGGCATAGTAGCGCTTGGCGCCGTGCATGACGACGTTGTTCTCGGCGAACATGTCCGACTGCGCCCGGTGCGAGCCAAAGAAGTCACATGAAAACAAGACGTGGTCTTCCTCGACATACGTGCCCATCGTCTCGGGCCAATGGACCCATGGCAGGTAGATGAACCGAAGGGTCTTGTTGCCGAGCGACAGGGTCTCTCCGTCGGCGACGGTCCTGAATCGACCGGACGGGATGTCCAGGAGCTCCTGCAGCAACTCTTTTGCCTTCGGATTCGTCACGAGCACAGCCTCAGGATACCGGGCAAGGATGGCAGGGATGGAACCGCTGTGGTCCTGTTCGGCGTGATGCGCTATCAGGTAGTCCAGGTGATCGACCGCGTCGAGTTGGGCCATCAGGACATCCAACTTGGTCGGGTCGACCGTGTCGAGCAGCGCGGTCTTCTCACTGCCCCGCACCAGATATGCATTGTAGCTGGTCCCTTCGGGAAGCGGAATCAGCGAGTCGAACAGTCTGCGGTCCCAGTCGACCGCTCCCATGAGGGTGATGTCTGGCGTTATTGGTCGTGCATTCACGGTAACCTCCTCTTCCGTTGACAGGCTACAGCAACGTACCTTCAGTCAGTATCCGGAACTGCCCTCTCCAGCATTGCGAGGAGCGACTCCTGTTCATCCACTGTCAGCGCCGAGAGCATTGTCTCCAGCTTGGCTGCACGCAGAGAACGTGCCTTGGAAGCAATTCTTCTGCCCTGTGGCGACAGATACAGGCACACAGCACGCTGGTCGTCAGGATCAGCGTCGCGCAGCACCAACCCCATCCTCTCCAGTCTGCGGACTCCAATGCTGATTGTCGGAGCAGTCAGGTCAAGCCGTTGGGCAGTGTCCTGCACGCGGCATCCAGGGTGCTCAGACAGCGAGAGCAGCAACGAGAGCTGGGACTCGGTCAAGCCGCCGACGCGACGCGGGTCCACAGTCTCCCAGTAGCTGCGCAGCCTCGCAAGAACTAGTTCCATACGCTTGCTGTTGGTCATTATTCTCATCACGGTTCCCCCTTACTTTGATAAGCTAAGAGTAGAGGGCATTTGTCGTCAGTCAATGGTCTCCTGTAAAGATATCAAGGAGAAGAGGGCCGCACACTCCATGCTGACAGCGTTTGCATCGTTCCAGCTGACCAGGGATGCTCAAGGCACCCGGAGAACTCGGGCGCCTTGACGTGCTACGTGCAAGCAACGCACTGGTCAGTGCAGGACGGACCTCAGCAAGGCGATCCCACCGATGAGAAGGAGCAGCCACCAGAAACACAGCACAAAGATGATCTTGAGCACAATCCACACGAACTTGAACGCAGCCCCCGTGACGGCTCCCACCACGAGAAGCGCTGCGACAACAATGCCAAACGGTACAAGGATCAACTCCATCGGTACCACCTCCACACCTGGTCTACGGTCACCGCGTGCGAACGTTACATGTCCCACGGAGCACAGAAGGCACCTGCCGCCTCATCTCGGCCCCTCTCTCAGAGGTCACCTGTCATTGACCGCCGGCTGCCTTGGACTATCCTGACAGTACACAAGCGTTGGGCGCGACACAGTTGAGAGGGGGTCAACATGAGCAAGCGATGGGTCAGTGAACTGCTGGTGGTGATTGTCGCCGCGGTCTGTACCGCTGTCATGGGAGCCCTGTTCTGGCGCTTTGGTTCGCGCACCGACTACTGGGGCCTGCTCGTCCCCGCGCTGTTCCTTGTCTTCTACATCAGCTGGAAATCCGCGAGCCGTGCGAAAGAGTCCGTATCTGCCATCCCCTATTCGGTACTCATGGCTCTCGTCTCCGCCCTCGTGCTCTTCCTGGATCTGAGGTTCTAATGGAGGCTCCTGAAGGAGAAACCGTCCTGCTCGCGTGTCAGGCTGTCGAGCGGCAGAGCGCCTTCAAGTCCCTCGAGCTGACCTTGCTGCTGACCAGCTCGTTTGTCGTTCTTGCCCCGTTCGACCAGGCGAAAGTCCGCAAGATTCGCGTGGCAAGAACGGCCGACGCAAAATCGCAGGGGGCAAGCCGTTTCCAGCAGATGTGGTACGCTGCCCAGGCACCGTTCGCCCTCATTGACGGGTATGCCAGGATGACGATGGCCGATGTCCTGACAGAACTGCCAACGGCACGTGTGCTGGGCTATGCTGACTTCGAGGAGGTCACTCTGGTCCAGGGCACCCCGCCAGGCCGTTTCGGGCCACGCACAGCCGGAGAACCTCCCCACAAGCTCATGCTCAGCACGACGACTGGAGAGATCTCCCTGCAGATCGACGGTCATGTGGATGCGCGCGAGCTGCGCCGGTTGCTCAAGGGGATTGCCAGAGACAGATTCGTCGCAGACGAGTGACCCGGATGACCGGTATCGTCAACGCTCGACTGCCACGCCCACGTTGAAACCTCCGGACAGAAGTCTGGGTGCTGTACGTTGCATCACCAATGTCTGGAAGCAGCCTGCAGACTGAGGTATTTCGGAAATTGACATAGTTCGAAGATTTGCTATACTAATAATAGAAGAAGGTGGCCTCGCGCGGAACATTGCTCGCGTTCATGGCGGACTTGTCTGCTCGCTCCGAGGTTGCCTTTTTCGCATGTCCCGGGAGAGAGTTGAACGATGAGCCGCATACGAAAAGCACTGCTTGCAATTGCTGGTGGTCACTTCCTCGTTGAATGGTACGCCGCCTTCCTTCCCCCTCTCGTTCCTGTCTTCCGCACCCAGCTGGGTTTCTCTCTGGGGGCCGCCGCCGCACTTGGCGCCAGTCTCCCCATCGTCTCGGGTCTTGTCCAGACGATCTTCGGCCTGCTGTCCGACCGCAT
The DNA here is from genome assembly GCA_013824685.1 of Coprothermobacter sp. Classification (NCBI taxonomy): domain Bacteria; kingdom Pseudomonadati; phylum Coprothermobacterota; class Coprothermobacteria; order Coprothermobacterales; family Coprothermobacteraceae; genus Coprothermobacter; species Coprothermobacter sp. The sequence continues at coordinate 4,049 of PNOG01000015.1, forward strand.
GCGGCATGCCAACGCACTTGTCGTCACCTCTTCCATCCTCGCCGCCGTTTCACTGGCACTGCTGCCGTTCGCCCACAGCTTTGGCTGGCTCCTGCTCATCTTCACCGCCATAGCCCTGTCGCTTGCGATGTTTCATCCGCAAGGGGCCGCCGGTACGAGCCAGCTGTCTTCGACGAACAGGGGCCGATTCATGTCCGTCTTCAATTTCGGCGGGTCCATGGGCTCCTTTGTCGGCTCGCTGACGGTCATCCCTCTCTTTGGACTGCTGCACCTCGAGCGCTTCTGGATCCTAGCCATCCCCGGCATCGCGCTGGCGTTCTTCCAGGTGTTCGCGCTCCCCCGCCAGGAAGACCCCGAAGCAGCCGCAAAAAACGGCAACAGCGGCCGCATGACGGACAGCCCTGCCTTCAAGGGATATCTCATACTTGTTGCCAACTCCACGCTCACGGCCATGGTCTTCAACGGCGTCACTATCCTGCTGCCCCTCTTGTTCCAGGAACTCGGGTTCCTGCCGGGCAAGGCCGGTGTCTACCTTGCCGTCGGTTCGCTCGTGGGCACGGTCGCCAATGTCATCGGGGCTGAGCTCTCCGACCACATCGGCCGCAGGACGATCAACCTCATCGGGGCGACAGGCGTAGCTGTGACCCTCCTGATGTTCGTCCTGACCGGGTCGACCAGCATCATCTGGTTCCCGGCGATGAGCTTCTTCAGCTGCTTCACGCTGAGCTCCAACATCGTCTTCGCACACGAACTGGTCACAAACCACCGCGGCCTCGTCTCCGCATCCATCATGGGCCTTTCCTGGGGCGTCGGCGGCGCTGTTGTCATCATCCTGGGTCAGTGGGCACAGTACACCAGCATCACGTCCGCGTATCGCCTGCTGCTCGGCGTTGCGGCCGTCCTGGTAGTGCTCGCCTTCCTCCTACCGACGCGCCACGCGCTCAGGGCCGCTCTCAAGCCAGTCCTTGCACAGGAACAGGGTTGAGTCACGGGCCGCTGCAGCTATCCTGTTGATACACGACAGGAGGCACGCATGCGGGCATGGATCGACCGACTCGACGACTACGACGAAGGACGATTGACCGACGTGTTTGCAAGCCGCCAGGAGTTCCTTCTGGGCGGGCTCGCCCCCGGCGACACAGTCCTCGTCAAGCCAAACATCCTGCAGGAAGCTGAGCCCGAACGGGCACTGACGACCAACCCTCACTTCATTCATGCCTTCGTCCGGTTTCTGCTCGGGCACGGACTCCACATCATCGTCGGCGACATTCCGGGCAACCGTGTCCCCAGCGAACGCCTTGCCGCCGATCTTGGCCTCGAGGAATACGTGGGCGACGAACGGGTCACTATCTGCAACTTGGACCAGTACGGGTTCGGGCATATCCATCTCGAGCACCCACGGAGCCCCCGACCTGTCACCCTGCCCGACCTGCTGTGGCAGTGCAAGATCCTCTTCAACCTGCCCAAGGCGAAAACCCACTCACTGACGCTGGTCACGGGTGCTGTCAAGAACCTGTTCGGGCTCACACCCAAGGCCGAGCGCACCGGTCTCCACATGATTCCATCCGGTGACGAGTTTGCCAGGTGCCTGCTGGACCTCCACGCCGCCCTCCCCATCCCCGAACGGGTCGTCATGGACGGTATTCTGGGTATGGACGGCGAGGGACCCTCCGCAGGAAGGCCAAGACACTTGCGGGCCGTCGTCGTCGCGGACGATCCTGTCCTTGCGGACTGGGCGATGTGTCGCATGATGGGGATCGACTGGGAACTCACGCCGTTGTCGCACGTCGTCCCTCTTCCTGACGGCACGCTCGTCGTCGGTGACCTCACCCCCATCCAGCCGGCGTTCATGCGGCCCCGCAGCTACATGGGCGGTGCGGTGGTGTCCATCGCAGCGACACTCCAGCGCATCGTCGGTTCCTCCAACCGACCTATCCCCATGGTCGACACGTCCAAATGTATCAAGTGCGGTATCTGTGCCCAGCGGTGCCCAGCGAAGGCAATCAACCTTGCACCGTACCCGCAGTTCAACCGGAGGACCTGCGTGCTTTGCTACTGCTGTCACGAGATGTGTCCCGAGCGGGCAATTGTGCTCCGACGCACATTCCGCCGCTGAATTGTGAACACCCTTGGGGTCAGGCACAATGGTCTTCACACTTCCAACTGGTATGAAAGGAGCCTCCCATGATCAATGAAACAGCCAAGGCGATGAGCTTCTACGCCGACGAGCGGGGCGCGTCTCGCTTGTATGCCTACCTGGCCGGGTCCGAGAAGGACCCTACCCTCCGGGAGCGCTTTGCAGAGCTGGCTCGGGTCGAGAACCTCCACATGGCCTTCTGGCGCGCCTTCCTTCTTAAGCGCGGCATGACGACAACCGAACCGTCGTGGTTTTCGTTTGCCTGGGCACGATTCTTGCGTCGGGTGCTGGGGACGCGACGCTATCTGTCTCTCCTCGAAATCACGGAGGCGACCGCCGTCGACGCGTACTATGACTTCCTCAACTCCGCTGTCCTCGAAGAAGTCGAGAAGACCGACATCGCGCGCATCATCGAGGACGAACTGGGCCACGAGGAAGAGCTGGAATCGCAGTTCAACGCACTGCCCAAGGACAACGTCCGCGATTTCGTGATGGGCATGAATGATGGTCTCGTCGAGCTACTTGGCGCGGTCAGCGGCCTCTCGGCCGTCTACCCGACGCGTCCGCAGGTCGTCGGCGTCAGCGGCCTCGTTGTCGGCCTCGCCGGCGCGCTGTCCATGGCGATCGGCACCTGGGTGTCAGTCCGCAGTCAGCGCCAGGTCAACGAAGGCATCCGGCGCAAGACTGACCTCCTCTTCAGCGTCGCACCCAGACGGGCGCAGGCAGAACTCGCCAGGAAGCTGATCGAATCCGGGATGCCGGCCGACCTGACCGACGAGGTCACCGCAAAACTGGCATCGAACAAAGAGGCGATGATCGGGCTCCTCACCGAGCACACGCCCGTCAACGAGATCCGCAGCGCTCTGTTCACCGGCGCTGCCTACATCATTGGACTGCTGTTCCCCGTCCTCCCCTACTTCTTCGCGCGGAATTCGTTCACGGCGCTGATCCTCAGCGTCCTGTTCGCAGGGCTTGCCCTTGCCACGGTCGCCAGCATCATCACCCTCACCGCCGGCAGCAACGCCTTCCGCCGCAAGATCCGCGAGATGGTCATCACCGGACTGGGCGCTGCCGCAGCTTCCTACGCGTTCGGCCGCCTGGTGCAGGCCGTGTTTGGCATCCACGCATGATGCAACCGGAGGACAGCCTCATGAGTGACATCCCTGTCATCATCAACGGCACGAAAGTCGCACTGACCCCGCAGCAGCGGGACAACGTTCCGACATACTGGAAGTGGATCTGCGACCCCGAAGTCAACGCTGGGCTGACCGGCGCCGGGGTGTGCGTCATGGCGCGCGCATTGTGCATGAGGTCATCATGGACATCGTGCTGGGTGAGGTTGCTGGGCTGACAGACTGAACCCCACGCCCCAGCAGGCAATGATCGAGCCTCTCTCGGCTCATCCATCGCGCGCATTGCGGCACTTGACCCGCTCTGTACCACGACTATTCTGAGAGCAGGATCATGCGGATTCCGCACGTTTCGCGTGTGTGACCAGAGAATTGCCATTCAACCAAGTCAAGGAGAGTTCAGGAACTGCGAATGCAAAGGACATGCACAAGACAGTTGGCGGCAGTGCGGGGTGTGGCTGGCATGGCCAAATGTGGCACGGAAACAGGCAAGGGGAGAAACCATGACTGACAAAGAAATCCGTTCAGGCGAGGCAGCCATAGTGCAGAAGCAGGCGGATGATGCTCTGCGGGAGAGCGAGGCAACGGTCAGGAAGAAGCTCGAGGCCATCCTCGAACTGGAGGGAGATATCGGCACGCTGAATCTTGCCGATATCATCGACCACGAGGCGCTGCAAACTATGATGGAGGATTTCTACCGGCTCACGAAGATCGGCATCGGTGTTCTTGATGTTTCCGGAAAGGTCCTGGTCGCCGTCGGCTGGCAGGATCTCTGCACAAAATTCCACCGGGTTCACCCCGACACGTTGAAAAACTGCCTCGAAAGTGATGTCATCCTCAGCAACGGCGTGCCGGCGGGGACATTCAAAGCTTACCACTGCAAGAACAACCTGTGGGATATGGTGACACCTATCGAGGTGGGCGGCAGGCATCTGGGCAATGTTTTCCTCGGGCAGTTCTTCTACGAGGATGAGATTCCGGACTATGAGCTGTTCCGCAGCCAGGCCCGTCACTATGGATTCGACGAGACGGAATACCTTGCGGCCCTTGACCGCGTTCCGCGCTGGAGCCGGGAAGCGGTTGATGCGGCCATGGCGTTTTACGCCAAACTCGCCGGGATGATTTCATCCCTGAGCTACAGCACGGTTGAGCTTTCCCGCGCCTTTTCCCAAAAGGAGTTGGCGCTGCGCCAACTTGGGGAGAGTAAGGAACGGTATCGATCCATTCTCAACGCCTCACCGGACGACATCACGATCACGGATCTCGAGGGTCGCATCCTCATGGTTTCGCCCGCGGCCTTGAGAGTATTCGGTTGCAAACGGGAAGAGGAACTGCTGGGGCGTTTGGTCACCGATTTCATTGTCCCCGAGGATCGGGAACGCGCATCTTCTAGTGTCTCCCTCACGTTCCAAGGCGACATGCAAGGTCCGATTGAATACCGTGGACTGCGCGTGGACGGAAGTACTTTTGACATGGAGGCGAACGGCGAGACCATTCGGAACGCTGAGGGACAACCAACTCAAATAGTATCAATTATCCGCGACATCACCGAGCGCAAGCGGGTGGAGGAAAAGCTACGGGTTGCACAGCTGCAATGGAATCAGTTCTTGGAGGCCTCGCCGGACCCAATGTGGATCAAGGACGCGTCGGGACGGTATGTCGCGGCGAACAAGACCTATTATCAGATGGAGCCCAGTGCCAATGGCGACATCGTCGGCAAGACGGATGCCGAGTGTTTTCCACCCGAAATAGCAGCGGTCTATGCAGCCGATGACTGTATTGCCATCGAGAAAGGTGTGAGCGAGGGCGAGTTCACTGACGTGGATGCTGACGGCAAGTTCCACAATTTCCTGACCAAGAAGGTTGTCCTGCGTGGGCCGGACGGTTCAGTAGCAGGAACGCTGGGCGTCAGCAGGGACATCACCGAGCGCAAGCGGGCGGAGGCTCAACTTCGTCAGTCCCAGAAGATGGAGGCTATCGGAGAACTGGCAGGAGGGGTAGCTCATGACTTCAACAACCTGCTGACCGGCATCCTGGGCAACATCGCCCTCATGCGCAGCAGCCTGCCCCCGGCAGACCCATTGCTGGAGAACCTGAATGCAGCCGAGACCGCCGCCCGTCAGGCGGCGGACCTCACGAAAGGACTGCTGACCTTCAGCCGCAGTGCCATGGTCCTGCCAGTGCCCATGAAGATCACGGACGCGATCGATGCGACCCTGGCCATCCTGAAGCAATCACTGCCGGCTACCATCGAGATCGTCCGTGACGACGAGCAGACGGCCTGGAACGTCCTCCTGGACCAGTCGCAGATGACACAGATCCTGCTCAACCTGGCAGTGAACGCACGCGATGCCATGAAGGACAAAGGGATACTGACGATACGGACCAGGAACGAGGTCGTGGAGGAGGGATACCTCCAGACCCATCCGTTTGCGCGGACAGGTGAGTTCGTCCGCTTGAGCATCAGGGATACTGGTCCGGGGATTCCACCGGCAATCCTGGAGCACCTCTTTGAACCCTTCTACACGACGAAACCAATAGGATCCGGCACGGGGTTGGGGCTCTCCGTCGTCTACGGTGCCGTGAAGCAGGCTGGGGGATGGATCACGGCAGTATCCATGGAGGGTGCCGGGACGACCTTCGATATCTACTTTCCTCGATGTCTGGAAGAACCCATGGAGTCCATTGCTGCCTCACCCATGACTGTGAACGCAGGCAGTGGCACTGTCCTGGTCGTCGAGGACGAGCCGGTGGTCAGCACAGTCGCCCAGACGTTCCTTGCGAAGAGTGGTTGTACGGTATTGACCGCGGTCGACGGTGCCTCAGCCCTGAACGTCCTGCGGGAGCACCCTGTGGGCATCGGGCTCATCCTGCTGGACATGACCATGCCGGGCATGACGATAGATGAGATCGT
>PNOG01000016.1 GCA_013824685.1 Coprothermobacter sp.
AACCGTCAAGCAGATGCTCGAGGAGGGCAGCGTCCAGGGGTTCCTGGGCAAGCCGTACGACCTGAACCAGCTGCTGGGAAAGGTGCAAGAGCTTCTCCGTAGAAGTTGAGCGCGTTGCTTGTAACAGGGGACAGCCGTAGTTGTTGTAACATGCTGCAACAAAGGCAGGGCTGGATTCCCGCCTGCGCGGGAATGACGGAGGGGCGCGGGAATCATGGATTACCTATGTGTACTTCGACCGCCGAACGTGCCACGCCCGTCGTATGCACCAGCTGACCTCAAAGGAAAAGTGAAGAATGCGGTATACGGTTGGTTCGAGAAAGGTGTAGCACAGGTGGCAGCAGAACACTGAGAACCCGGTCGGCAAGGACTGGGCCTCAGATGAGCCAACAGGACAGCACAAGGAAGACACAGACCATCTTCCTCTCTTCTCCTCCTCCCTCCACATCGCCCGGCTACCCTGCCGGGCGATCTCCTTTCCAAGTCGAGACCACCTCACATGTGAGAGACCGGTTCCTGTTGTCGCGCCGCAAATCCATTATACTACAAGAGGTGCACGGGCGTCTGCGAGTCCTGAAAGGGGCTCCTGAGCTGCCGAGTGCACGGGCGATCGCACCCCCAAGTCGTGCGTGTGGCCGTCCGCTGCCGTGGGACAGCGTTTTGGCCGCAAGGAGGATTGTATGACTCTTGCTATCGAGCCGGCTGAGCCCGTCACTGTGGAAGTGGCGCTCGGCTGTGGCACCTCGCGGACCGTAACGGTCCACTGGGAGGGGGGGACATTGTACGCGCGCGCAGGCTCACAGCCTCAGCTCGCGTTTCAACCGTCCCTTGAAGCATGGAAGCGCTTCTGGCGTGCCGCCGACAAGGCGAACGTCTGGAACTGGGATCGTATGCAGCAGGCCGACCAGCCTGTGCTCTGGCGAATCGCACTGGATAGTGGTGCGAAGCGCGTCACCGCCTCTGGTCAGTCGAGCGCGACCGACGAGTTCAAGACGTTTGTACGCGCCCTCAAGAAACTGCTTCCCGGCGTGAGCCTCCCCTTTTCCACGTGATATCTCCCACACCACCCATCCACTCGGAGGAACCCGTGTCAATCACCAGATTCGTCATCAAGAAAGAAGACATCGACCGCACAGCCTGGCAACAGGTCCTGGTCGAAGCCGACCAGAAACTCTGCTCGGTGTACGCCAAACTGTTCTACCAGCGCGCGCAGGAAGCAGGCAAGGCACACGACTCGCGCACAGAGGCCGTCTACACGTTCCTCGGCGCCGTCGCTTCGCCCGAGCTCAAGCTCGAGACCCCGTCGCGCGACCCCTTTGTCCCCGCTGCCGATCTTCAGTATTCGCGCACGCCGCTCCCTGAAGACTTCTCGGCCGACGAGCTGCGTGTCATCAAACAGCTCATCGAAACTGTCCAGGACGCGGAACTGCGGTCCCGCCTGGCCGACATCCTCTGGGTACGTCAGGGTGACGCCAGCGTCGCCAGCCTGGCTGTCGACAGCTACCTGAGCAGCGCCCTTCATCTCAAGGACGTCGTCCAGTGGGCGGATGGCTACGATCGCCTGAAGCGTTCCTTCGACATCGCCGTCTTCATGGGCAAGGAGACCAAGGCGTACCGCAAGACCATCGACTACCTTCAGAAACAACTCAGTGAGTTTGGCGCCGAGGAACCGACGCCCTGGTGGGCCAAGCTCATCAACCTGCTGCTGGACGCCGGCGAAGGCAACGCCTCCCGGTTTGCCAGCATCTGCGGGACAAGCGCACAGCGCTGCGAGACCGCTGGACAGTGGGAAACCGCCCGCCTGTACTGGCAGGTCAAGGCTCGCTGCGAAACCGCCGCAGGGCAGGACAAGAACAAGGAACTGGCTCTCAAGCGCGCCTCCGACACCTATATCAAGCAGGCCGACGTTGTGCAGTCTGAGGCCCAACCCATCACCGACCACGCGCTGGAACTGATGCGCAGCGCCATGGAATCGCTTGCCAAGGTCCCCGGCAACGAGCAGGCTGTCATCGAGCTCAAGAAGCAGGTCGACGCCCTCGAGCTGAAGCGCAATGATGCTCCCATGAAGAAGCCGTCGCGTATGGATCCGGCAGGCATCACCCAGTGGGCACGTGACCAGGTCAAGAGCAAGGACCTGCGCGGCGCGCTGGTTGCTCTCGCCAATCTGGCCGAAACACCCAAGCCAGCAGAACTGGAAGAGCAGGTCGACGCCAAGACGGGCCGGATGCCGTTCCAGTACCTCATCAGCACCGTCGGCATGGATCAGGAGGGAAAGGCCGCCTCTCACGCTCCAGCCGCCTTCACAGGCGATACCCGCGAGATCCGCACGGCCAAGGAAGCCGAACTGTACCAGGAGGCCGCCCGCAACCGTCAGATCGCTGTGCTTGCGCTGATCGATCCCGCTCGTCGCCAGGTCCTGTCAGAGCATGTCGTTCGACTGGATGACTGGCGTGCCTTCACGACCGACAACCCCTTCATCCCCGTCGGCCGCGAGGAGATCTTCGCCCGTGGCATGGACGCTGGCATGAATGGCGATTTCCTTGTCGCCGTCTCACTGCTGACACCACAAGTCGAAAATGCGGTACGCATCGTCCTGAAGAAGGCCGGCGTCGTCACCAGCAAGATCGACATGCGCAATATCGAGCAGGAACGCGTCCTGGGAGCCCTGTTGGACATGGACGAAGCTGAACGCGTCTTCGGGCGTGACCTCATGTTCGACCTTAGAGGCCTGCTTGTCGAGAAGTTCGGCTCCAACATGCGCAACGAGCTGGCCCATGGCCTTCTGGACCTCGACGATTTCAAGGGTCCTGACGCCGAGTACCTGTGGTGGTGCGCTCTCCGCCTCATGTTCCTTCCATCACTGCAGGGAGTGAAGACCGACCTTTCGCGCCTCCGTCCCGGGACACCCGCTCGTCAGCAGCCTGATCTGATCGATGTGCATGGACGCGTCCACCATCAGGAAAATGGTGTTGGCGAACCCGCGGAGGCTGCACAACCGGCCATCACCGCTCCATCACCTGCTCCCGTTCAGGCCGCCACGTCCACGACACCCCAGCGTGCTCCTGAGCATGACCGTGACCGTAACAGAGGACGTGGCCGCTTCGCTCGCCGTGACCGGGAACAGAGACCGGCGGTGACTGCTGCAGCCACTCCGGTGTCCGCACCTGTACCAACACCTGTGGCGGCCCAGCCGACACCTGCTCCTGTCGTCCAGACAACGCCCACGACGACTCAGCGCCCTGTTGTCGAGACGAGAATCACCCCGGTGGTGCCTCTAGTCTCGGCACCCGCGGCAAGGCCTGCCGGCTCCACCAGACCCGTTGTCGACTTCCGCGCCGAAGTACGTGCGGCGATGGCAGCAGCCGGTCTTGTGGGCTCCACGGACACGAAACCCCGGCAGCCACCTATTGTCGTCCCCACCAGGGAACGTCCCACAGGCAAGCCCGGAGCTTCCTCCGCTACGACCGCTGCTGTCACCGCTCCGTCCCACAGACGCAGCCGCAGGCCATCACACCCGGTGACCGCTGAGACAAGACCCGTACCACGGACTCCCAGCGTTCCGAAGCCCCAGGCCAGGATCGCACCGACGGTCGCTGAGAAGAAGCCTGTCGAGACAAAGGTTCCCGCGAAGAACACTCCACGCCACGGGCAGCAGCCTGCAACAACAGCCCAGCCGCAACACGGACCAGCAAAATCAGTCGAGAAGAAACCAGAAGCAGCGAACAAGGCTCCTGTCGTCAAAGGCGGCAAGGAAGCCCTGAAGGTGGCTGCCCCGAAGCCTGGACCAAAACCAGCTGCACAGGCAACAAAGGCTCCCCTGAAGCCCCAGCGCGGGCAGAAAGCTCCCAAGCCCTCGACCAACGGCGCCAAGTAGTCATCCCTGCAACACGCAGTCATCAGCCCCGGGACCACGGTCCCGGGGCTTTGTCATTTGCTCTCCCGGCGCTCCGCGCGGACCGCCTGTCGACCCGTTTTTTGACACACGCACATCTGGGGTTAGACTGCTCACACAAGCGGCCTTGCGGAAAATCAGGGCCAGGACTCATCCCAGTGGAGCGATTGCGCACATGAAATGGATGGACGAAGGTTGAACATGCAGGCGACACCGTACACACTGCCATTGCTAGTAGCAGCTGCTATCTCAGCCGTCGTCGCAGTCCTTGCCTGGCGACGCAGGCCTTCTCCGGGTGCCCGGGCCTTCTCGGCGACCATGGTGCTGGTGGTCCTGAACATCCTCGTCTCGCTGTTTCTCCTCGGCAGTACAACGCCGAATTCTTTCCTGTTCTGGGTGAAGACGTCGTTTGTCGGTGGAGCCCTGGGCGTCGCATGGCTGGTCTTCACCCTCAGATATGATGGGAGACCACTGCGCGATGTCACTCGCATTGCAGCGTTAGTAGGAGTAGAACCGACAGTAGTGTTCGTCCTGGCCTGGTTCAACGACCTGCACCACCTGCTGTGGACTCAGGCTGTCGCCGCGCCCATCACGGCCCCCGGTGCCCTCCTGCACGTTGACACACGCTTTGGCCCCCTGTTCTGGGTTTGGACCGCATACCAGTACGCACTTCTGCTGTCGGGTGTCGTGATCCTGCTGCGCGGCCTGTTCAGGGTACCTTCTGCCTACCGTGGACAGACAGTCGCCGTTCTAGTCGCGATGACCGTACCGTGGACTGCCAACATCATGTTCCTGATTGGCCGGACTCCCGTCACCGGCGTCGACCTCACTCCCTTCGCCTTCGCCTTGAGCGGCATAACCCTCTTCTTCGCCCTGTATCGCTTCCGCTTCCTCGACCTCGTCCCCATCCCCCGATCGCTCGTCCTGGAGGCCAGTCCAAACGGAGTGCTCGTCCTTGACGGCCGGGGTCGGATTGTCGACATCAACCCCGCTGCCGAGGCAATCCTGGGGTGCTCTGCCCACGACGTCCTGGGCGCCCAGGGGACGCAGATCCTGCCTGCCCTTTCATCCGCAGTTTCGGGCGCTGATGTCGAGCTCGCCTTCGTCCGTGATGGGGTGGAGCGCTCCTACGACCTCCATGTCGCTCCGCTGCGCAAGCGCATGGGAAAGCTCGCTCTCCTGATGGACGTCACCGACCGCAAGAACATGACCACGCGCCTGCTCCAGGCACAGAAAATGGACGCCCTCGGCCTCATGGCAGGTGGCATCGCCCATGACTTCAACAACCTGCTCACGGGCATCCTTGGTAACCTCAGCATCCTGCGCGAACAGGCGGCTCAACAGGACTCCATGGCAGAGCCGCTGGCTCAGGCGGAGCGGGCTGCCCGGCGGGCTGCCGGCCTCACACACAACCTGCTGACGTTCAGCCGCAATGGGAGTCCTGCGCCGACGTCCGTCAATCTCAGCCAGTCTGTCGACCTCACGCTGCAGTCGATCGCGGAGCTGGTACCTCCCTCCGTGACGATCTCCCGGGATTACGCTCCGGACCTCTGGAACGTGCTCATCGACCAGGTTCAGCTTGGGCAACTCGTCATTAACCTCGTCGTGAACGCCCGGGACGCCATGAACGGCGCAGGAACGCTGACCATCCGGACCAGCAACGTCGACCTCGACGAGCGGTTTGCCCAGGAACATCCCGAGACCCGGTCGGGAGAGCACGTTCTCCTAGAAGTGACCGACACCGGCGGCGGCATGACCGACGCGGTGCGGCAGCACCTGTTCGAACCATTCTTCACGACCAAGCCCGTGGGACATGGAACCGGTCTGGGCCTCGCTGTCGTCTACGGGGCAGTCCAGCAAGCTGGCGGCTGGATCATCGTGGACACGGTGGCAGGAGAAGGGACCACGTTCTCCACATACCTGCCACGGTGCAGGGAGTCGGCGAAGGCTCCGACGGCGCAGGAACCATGTACGCAAAAAACACAGGGGCACAAGACCGTGCTGGTCGTGGACGACGAGGAGATGATCCTGCAGCTCACCCGGCACATGCTGGAAAGGTCGGGCTACACAGTGATGACAGCTTCAGACGGTCCGTCCGCAGTCGCCATCATCCAAGGCGATCCTACCGCCGCGGACATCGTGGTGTTGGACATGACCATGCCAGGCATGACGGGGGACCAGGTGCTGAGGAAACTGAGACGGCTGGGGTATACGGCCCCTATCCTCATCTCGTCGGGGTATTCGCTGGGCGGCGGCATCCAGGAGCTGGTTGAGACCCCTGGAGGAGCCGACGGGTTCCTGCCCAAGCCGTACAGCATCCAGGAGCTCTTGGAGGCGGTCAGCGCGGCACTGGACCGCATCCGGACGAGCTGAGAACGCCCCTGTTGAATGGCAGCCCGTCCTTGCCATACTGCTCGCAGGAGGTGGACTCGATGAGTACACCAGTATCCCATATGCACAGATGTCAGAGTGTTCGCAGTGCCCTTCTGCTCGGCTCGTTCCTGCTGTTTCCTGTGACCTTCTATTACCTGTCCCCCTATCTCATCATCATGGGTGCCGGCGAACGTACAGCATCGGGCAGCATGGTGGTCTTCGGCGTGATGACCCTGACCGCGCTGGTGCTTGGTCGCCTGTTCTGCGGCTGGGTGTGTCCCGCCGGGGGACTAGGCGAGGCACTGTTTGCCGTGCAGAACAGGAAAGTGAACAACAGGTCCAACTGGACACGGTGGCTGGTCTGGGTCCCGTGGATGGCCGCGATTGTTCTCATAACCCTGCAAGCGGGTGGCATCAGGCGCGTCGACGTCCTGTACCAGACCGACCATGGGATCTCATTGACGACTGCCGGCGGCATGGGACCCTACATCATCTTCTACGCAGTCCTCGCGCTGGTCTTCGTCCTGTCGATCACGGCGGGCAAGCGTGGGTTCTGCCACTCTGCCTGCTGGATGGCCCCGTTCATAATGATTAGCAGAGGAGTTCGCAACGTGCTCCGCCTTCCTGCAGTCCAGCTGCGCGCCGAGACGCCTGCGTGTGTCGGCTGTCGTGCCTGCACGATCGCATGCCCGATGAGCCTAGAGGTCCATGCGATGGTCTTGGGCGGCCGAATGGAAAACAGCGAATGCATCCTGTGCGGCACTTGTGTCGACGTCTGCCCCCACAACGTCATTCACTACGACTTCGGCAGACCTCGCCCCGCGAACCCCGTCCAGCCGGGGAAACCGTAATCGCCATTCAGCACGTCGCAATGACGGCGTGACGGGCGTCGTGCGTTCCTCTACGACGTAACGATCGACCAGGCAGCGTAGAGCAGCAGGCCCACCAGGACGAGGGAGTAGGCGAACCTGACTCTCGGGTTGGCGATGAAACGCTGGATACCGGCACCCAGCAGCGCCCACAGCGAGGTAGAACAGAAACTCAGGGCAGCGAGCGACACCGCAGAGATGACGACTGTCAGCCAGCTCTTTGTCAGCGGAGCCAGCAACGTGGCGTACATTGTCAGCCCGAACAGGATGACCTTGGGGTTGACGAGCTGCAGTAACAGCCCATCGCGGTACCGGGTGCCGCTCGCCGCGGGGGACGCATGTTTCTTGTCCTGTGGCCGCACGACGGTCCAGGCGATCCATAGCAGATACGCGACGCCCGCGATCTTCAGCACAATCGCGATTCTGCCATAGGCCGAGACGAGGAGCTCCGTCAGCAGTCCCGTTGCCACCATGATGCAGAAGAACCCAGTAACGACACCCCCGATGAAGCGCAGCGTGCGGGGATACCCTACGCGCATCCCCAGCGATGAAGAGGTTATGTTGTTGGGTCCAGGTGTAAAGATGGAAACCAGCGCGTAGCCGAGCACCGGCAGCAACTCGATCCCCATCACACGCATGGCATCTCCGCAAGCCCGATTAGACGTACTACCATAATCCATGTCGCCACATCGTTCTCCCTTGTCATCGCTCCCCCTCTGGCGACAGTGTAGCAGGAAAGCAGGTCTGTCCTTATATTGCCAGAGATGTGGTTTCCCACCTCCGCGGGAACGACGGATGAGGAGAGACTGTCATTGACTCGTCATGCCCGCGCAGGCAGCTACTCTGTCACTCCCGCGCAGGCGGGAGTCCATACGTATTCAGAGACATGGGTTCCCGCCTCCGCGGGAACGATGGACAAGGAGGGGCTTCCGGACGGCCAGGCACGTTGCGGCTTACGAGACGGCAGCCGGAGTTGCGATCCCCTTGAACTGGGACATGTACAGGTTGTAGTAGAATCCGTGCTGTGCCAGAAGTGACGCGTGCGTTCCCTGCTCGATGATGCGTCCGCCATCGATGACCAGGACCTGGTCGGCAGTGCGGATAGTGCTCAGGCGGTGTGCGATGACGAAGCTGGTGCGCCCCTTCATGAGGTTCAGTAGCGCCTGCTGGATATGGATCTCGGTACGGGTGTCGACGGATGACGTGGCCTCGTCGAGGACGAGGATGCGTGGATCGGCGAGGATAGCACGCGCAATGGTCAGCAACTGGCGCTGTCCCTGACTGAGGTCACTGCCCCTCTCGGCGAGGATGGTGTCGTATCCCTGCGGAAGTCGCCGAATGAACTGGTCGGCGTTGGCCAGCGTGGCTGCCGCCACGATGTCCTCGTCCGTCGCGTCGAGGCGTCCATAGCGGAGGTTCTCCTTCACGCTCGCAGAGAACAGGAACCCGTCCTGAAGCACGATGCCCAGCTGGCGGCGCAGGCTGTCCACCTGCACGTCGCGGATGTCCGTGCCATCGATCGTGATCGCCCCACCCTGGATGTCGTAGAACCGAGAGAGGATGCTGACCATTGTCGTCTTCCCTGCCCCAGTAGGGCCGACCAAAGCCACCATCTGGCCTGGCAGCGCATGCAGGCTGACGTCGCGCAGGACCGGGACGTCCTTGAGGTAGCCGAAATCCGCGTGGTCGAACACGACGTCGCCCTGGATCTCGCTGAGCGGGGCTGCTTCCGGCTTGTCGCGCAATTCCGGCCGATGATCAATGACCTCGAACACGCGTTCAGCTCCCGCCAGAGCCGCCTGGATCGTATTGAGCAGGTTGGCGACCTGCAGAAGAGGCTGCGACAGCCGCTGTGTATAGGTGATGAAGGCCGAGACGACACCGATCGACACGGCACCCTTGATGGCAAGCATCCCGCCAACCCCCGCGACGACGGCGATGTCCGCGTGGTCCAGTACCATAAGCAGCGGCATGACGAGCATAGCGATAAACTGCGCCTTGCGCCCTGCGGCAAACGCCGCCTGGTTGCTCCGATCGAACACCCCTAGAGCTGTGGCCTCCTGGCCAAACGCCTGGACGACGCGCTGGCCGCCGACTGTTTCGTCCATCACACCGTTTAGTGCGCCCACCGTGCGCTGCTGCTCAAGGAAGAGAGCGCGCGTCCGTCCCATGATCCCGCCCGTCAGAAGGAACATGAAAGGCATCATGGCAAACGCAGCCAGCGCAAGCCACCCGTTGAGAGCCAACATGATACCGATGATGGCCGCCACACTCAGGACATTGCTGACCAGTGAGGTCAGGTCCTGCGACAGCGACTGGCTGATGGCGTCCATATCGTTCGTGAGGCGGCTCATGAGGTCTCCCTGCGAATGCCGGTCGAAGTAACTCATTGAAAGCGTCTGCAGGTGCTCGAACAAGTTCCGCCGCATGTCACGCACAGCGCTCTGTGAGATGTCTGCCATGATCCATGCCTGCAGCGAACCGGCTAGCCACGTGCCAATGCCGGCAGCGGTCATCAGGCCGGCGATGCGCACCAGCCCCTGGGCACTGCGCGTCGTGATGATGGTATCGATCGCCCGTCCGATGAGGAGCGGGCTCACCAGGGACAGCCCTGCTCCGATCACCAGCAGGAAGGTGACCAGCACAAGCTTTCCACGATAGGGCCTCAGGTAGGCGATCAGTCGACGTGCGGCTCCACGTGCGTCCTTCGCCCTGGCCGTCGCCATGGCTCCGCCCATCGGGCCGCCGCCGCGCGCAACCTGTCCACGCGTGTTCTGATCAGCCATTTGTGGTTCCTCCTCCGAGCTGTGACTCGTAGATCTCGCGATATATGGGGCTCGTCTGCATCAGCTCCTGATGTGTTCCCTCGGCCGCAATGCGCCCCTTGTCGAGAACCAGGATCTTGTCGGCTGCCAGCACGGTGCTGATACGCTGGGCGACGATGAAGACGGTGCACTGGCTGTGCAGGAGCAACAGCGCTTCCTGGATGCGGGCTTCGGTGTCGACATCGACCGCGCTCGTGCTGTCGTCCAGAATGAGAATACTCGGCTTGAGGAGCAGGGCGCGGGCGATGGCGATGCGCTGCTTCTGACCCCCCGAGAGGTTGGCGCCGCGTTCCTCGACCATCGTGTCGTACCCCTTCGCGGTGCTGAGGATGAACTCCTCGGCCTGCGCGGCACGCGCCGCTGCCTCCACCTCCTCCTGACTAGCGTCGGGACGGCCGTAGCGTATGTTGTCCCGCAGGGTGCCCGTGAACAGCACGGCTTCCTGCAGTGCAATGCCCATGTGTCGGCGCAGTGACGCGAGAGTGACATCCCGCACATCGATCCCGTCGACCGTCACACTGCCGCCACACACGTCGTAGAACCGCGGGATGAGGTGAACCAGCGTCGTCTTTCCCGAACCGGTCTCACCAAGGATCGCGACCGTCTGTCCTGGCTCGGCGGCGAAGCTCACATCCTGGAGCACCGGTTCCCCGCACTCGTGGTCGTAGCTGAACGTCACGTGGTCAAAGGCCACCCTGCCACTGACGTCGGAAAGGTCGACGGCACCCGGCTGGTCGACGATACTGCTCTTGGTGTCCAGCACACCATTGATGCGTCCCGCAGACGCCTCGGCCTGCGACAGCATGACGAGCAGCATGCCCATCATCAGCAGCGGGAACATCGTGAACATCAGATAGTTGATGAATGCCATGAGCTGGCCTGTCGTCATCGTGCCGCCGATGGCCTGTCGTCCGCCGATGAGGATGACAAGCACCATGCCCAGGTTGATGATGACGGTCATGGTCGGCATGACCACGGCGAACAGCCTCTGAACGCGCTTGTTCTGATCCATGAGGTCGTCGTTGACCACGCCGAACCGACGGTTCTCCTCGCTGGAACGGACAAATGCCTTCACGAGCCGCATGCCGGCCAGGTTCTCCTGCAGGACGGTGTTCAGGCGGTCCAGCTTTGCCTGGACGCGCAGGAAGATGGGCTGAGCCCTGGTGGACAGCACAACGATCATCGCGCCGGTCACCACCAAGAGTGCCACGACCCAGACCGCGAGGCGCGGGCTGGTGACCAGCATGAGCACGATGCTGCCAAGCATCATCAGCGGTGCGCGGGTCATGATGCGCAGTCCCATCTGGACGGTCTGTTGCACGCGGTTGACGTCGCTGGTCAGGTTGGTCATGAGTGCACCCGTGCGGTGGTCGTCGAGGTTGTCGAAACTGAAGCCCTGGATGTTGCGGAAGGTCGCCGCACGGACATCGGTCCCAAATCCGAGGGCCACGTCGACCGAGTAGCGCGTGTTGACGATGGAGACGACGGCGCCCAGCGCCGAGACGGCCAGCATGATGCCCATCGTCATCAGGACAGCGCGCATGTCTCCCTTCGCAATGCCATTGTCGACGATGGCCTGGATGAGACGCGGAACTGCCAGATCAGTGAGGATGGAAACGGTCAGTGCAACCAGTGCTATAGTGGCCTTGTGTCGATACGGCTTTAGGTACCTGAGGATTTTCATGAGGTTAGACATCTGGCGTTCCCTTCGGCTTCATCAGCCCGTACAGCAGGAGGTCGGCCGTCACATGCGCCGCGCGCTCCCGTACTCCTGGATCTTCGGAGCTCCCGGTATGCCGCAGCAACGGCATCATGGAGGCCATGAGCGCGCCGATGAGTGCCTGTGCAGCGTACACAGGATCCATCGGTCGGAGCCATCCGGCTGCGATGCCACGTTCCATGAGGCCTGCGACCCGGATGACCGTCTCGTGCATATGACCCGCCTGATACTGGCGGAACAGCTCGTCGTCCGTCCACGCCTCCTTGATGATCGTACGTATCCAGGGTTGTTCGGGACCAGGTTCCAACACGGCCCGCTCAATGAGATGGACGAACCCCTCACGGTCGGTCATGCCTTCAGCTTCCACCATCAGACGGTCCACGGGGGTTGGAGAACGGGAGATGATGGCGACCAGGATGTCGCGCTTGCTGCTGAAGTAGTTGTAGAGACTGCCTTCGGCCATGTCGGCCGCCGCCGCGATTTCCCTGGTCGTCGCCTGCGCATATCCCTTGGTAGCGAACACCGAAGCCGCCGCCTGAAGGATTTCCTCCTGCCGGCGCTCAACGCGTCGTTCCCGCCGCGCAAGACCGTCCTGTTGGTTCAGATCATCAGCCATCCCTAGACTCCCTTCTGAATCCATACTCATTTTATGAGCGTCTGCTCATTAGTCTGCCATTATAGACGCAAATCAGTTCTGTACTAACCATTGGAGTACGAAGGTCCTTCACGGATGACGCCGAACCTTGAGAGACCAGGTCTGAACGTCATGCCGGACTGGCAAGACACGTGTTCCGGTGAACCATCAGGCGGGAGCGCACAATGGTTGACAACCCCTTCCTGTGGATCGCCGTCGGCCACCTTGCACAGCACCCGTTCTCCGTCATAATGGGAACGATATGGAGAAGAAACCATGGCGCGAGAACAATCGTGGTGATGAGGCTGGGATGAGCGACAGGAACGTGCCGGTCACGGAGGATACAGCAAACGACCAGGAGTTGACCCGATTGATGGCAGGTCTGCCCGGTATGGTCTACCGAGCCTCTGCTCAACCTCCATTCGCGTTCGAACTGGTCGGTGGAGGGTATGAGCACATCCTGGGCCGTTCCTCCGACGAACTCACGAGGAAGCTGGACGTCCGCTCCAAGCTCATGTACCCCGATGACGTCGCTCGCTACCAGGCCATCGTGGAGAACGCCGTGAACCACGGTGAGACGTTTCAGATCGAGTACAGCGTCATCTACCCTGACACCACAGAACGAGTGGTGTGGGAGCAGGGCAGACCCATCCGCGCACCCGACGGATCCTGCGTCATCGAAGGAAGCATCATCGACATCGAGGGACCAGTATACGCACGGAAGGTGCAGGACGCCACGTATCGCATCTCCCAGGCGGCAGTGTCCGCTGAGAGTCTGCAGGAGCTGTATAGCCGCATCCACCACATCATTACCGAGCTGATGCCGTCCGAAAACCTGTACATCGCACTCCGGGATCCACAGACAGGGTTCATTGCATATCCCTACTATATCGACGAATGCGACGTCGTGCCTCCCGATCCACAGACAGCGGAGACGGGCCTCACGGCATACATCCTGCGCACCGGCATACCACTGCTCATGAGCGAATTCGCTGAAGCAGAGCCGGTCAAATCCGGAAGTGTTACTCCCACGGGAACACCTCCCATCAGCTGGCTCGGTGTCCCGCTGCGGCTGAAGGGAAAGCCGGTCGGCGTCCTCGCCATTCAGGTCTATCATGGCTCCTATCGATACACGGAGGATGACCGCAACGTGCTGTCGTTTGTCGGTGATCAGATTGCGGTCGCCATCGAGCGTCGACGTGCCGCAGTATCCATCCGGGAGAGCGAACTGCGCTACCGGTTGCTCTTCGAAGACGCCCCCGTCGCTCTCTGGGAGGAGGATTACTCCGAACTCAGTAAGCGTCTGAAGCAGGTGTTTCCGCCGGGAACAGGAGACATCGCCGTGTGGCTGCACTCCCACCCCGAGGTCGTCCGGGAGCTTGCATCGCTCGTCCGTGTCACCGATGTCAACCGTGCAGCCCTTAGACTCACCGGCGCCAGCCAGAAGAGCGAACTGCTTGGCTCTCTCGTGTCGAGCATGCCTGACGAGGCCCTCGAGCGCTTCGAGCTCCAACTCGTCCACATCGCCGGTGGAGACCTCTCCTTCCAATGGGAAGGGGCTGCCTCCACCGTGCAAGGGGAACCTCTCTCCATTTCGATGCACTGGATGGTCGCACCAGGCGATGAGGAGAATCTGCGCAGAGTCCTTGTCGCGATGGTCGACGTCACGGACCGTGTGGCCGCCGAGAGCTCCCTGCGGGACTCCGAGGAGCGGATGCGTGCTCTGTTCGCCGCCATGAACGACGTCATCGTCATCCTGGACCGAGGCGGCAGATGCATCGAGGTGGTTTCCACTGGGGTATCGCGGCAGTACTCAGCGGCCCGCCTCGTCGGCAGGAGTGCACGCGAGGTCTTCACTCCGGAGGCTGCCGAGGCGGTTTTCGCCCAGATTCAGCGAGCTCTTGGTGAGCACGTGACGACCGAAGTGGGGTTCACCCACAACATCTCCAGGTCTCGGCATTGGTTCGAGGTCCGCATCAGTCCGCTCTCGGAGGAGCGGGTCCTGCTGGTCGCGCATGACGCGACAGCTCGCCATGACGCACAGGAAGCAGCGCGCGCCGAGGCGTCCAAGGCCGAAACCTACTTCAACACGTCAGGGGTCATCATGGAAGTCATCGACACCGACCTCCGGCTCGTGCGCCTCAACCAGAAAGGCTATGACTTCTTCGGATACGCGCCGGACGAGATCGTGGGCAAGGACTGGTTCGACATCAAGCTGCCAAAACGCGAGCGCGACAAGATCAAAGCGTTGGTCCGCAGCGAGCTTGCAGGGCAGCCCCTCCCCGTCTCCAACGAAGGACTGGTTGTCACGCGCAGTGGCGAGGAACACATCGTCGAATGGCATGACTCCCTGCTAAAGGACCAAAACGGCCGGGTGACCGGGCTCATGTCCTCGGGCGTTGACGTTACCGAACGACGGCGTCTCGAACACGAGCTTCAGCGGATGGACAAGCTGGAGTCACTGGGCATCCTGGCAGGTGGCATCGCCCATGACTTCAACAACATGTTGACCGGTATCATCGGCAACATCAATCTGGCTCGCATCGAGGACGACACGGACCGTTCCCGCGAACTGCTGCAGGAGGCAGAGCAGGAGATCCTCCAGGCTCGCGGGCTGTCGCAGCAGCTGCTGACCTTCGCCAAGGGAGGGGCTCCCATCCGTTCCGTTCAGGACCTTGCTCACATCCTGCGGGAAGCGGTCAGCTTCGCCTTGCGCGGTTCTGATGTTTCCGCTTCGTTCGACTTGCCCACGGACCTGTGGTGGGCAAGCGTCGACAAGGGTCAGCTGTCTCAGGTCTTCTCCAACATCGTCATCAACGCTGACGAGGCGATGCCTGCTGGAGGGACGATTTCCATCGTTGCACGCAACGTCACCATAGAGGCCGGCACATACCCGGACTTGGCTCCAGGCGACTATGTCCGCATTAACCTCAGCGACACTGGCATAGGGATCGCCGAGACGGACCTTCGCAGGATCTTCGATCCGTTCTTCAGTACAAAGCGCCGTGGCAGTGGCCTTGGCCTGGCGACGTCGTATGCCGTCGTCCACAAGCATGCCGGATACATCGACGTTGCCTCGACACCAGGTGCCGGCACGACCTTCTCGATCCTCCTGCCGGCTGCCCCCGCCGGTCCATCCAGTCAGTCGTCCGAGACAGCACCCCGGTTCAGTGGACACGGCCGCGTCCTGGTCATGGACGACGAACCCACGGTGCGACAGGTGGCGGTTGCGATGCTGAAAAAACTTGGATATGAGGCCGAGGCCGTCTCTGACGGGGCCAGTGCACTTCGTGCTGATGCAGAGGCCTGTGCCGCCGGGCGTCCTTTCAGCATTATCATCATGGACCTGACGATCCCAGGTGGCATGGGAGGCGAAGAGGCGGTCGTGGCACTCCGCGGCCAGCGCACGACGGCGCGCCTCATCGCCTCGAGTGGATATGCCACCGATCCTGTCATGGCTCAGTACCGTTCCTATCAGTTCGACGCCGTCCTGGCAAAACCGTACAGCTTCGCTGAACTGACGTCGGTCCTCGCCTCTCTTTTGGATGGCAGAGGCTGAACGTCACAATAGTCGTGTGTCACTGTTCGTGCCCTGGCGATTGTGGCTCGGAGGAATACGCATGAAGGCATCTCGTCTGGCCATACTGCTCGTCCTGGCTGCAGCTCTGACAGTACTGCTGGGGATTCCACCCGATGTTGTGGCAGCGCCTCCCAGCAGCGTCCTCATCCTCAACTCCTACCACCAGGGCTACTCATGGACGGACGGTGAGGTCGCAGGGATCCGCAGTGTCCTCGACGACTCGCCGTCGAGGGTCCAGCTCTCTGCAGAGTACCTCGACTGGCACCGGTTCCCCTCACAGGAGAATCACGATCAGGTCGAGACGCTGCTGCAGACCCGCTATGGCGCCAGCAAACCCGACGTCCTGATCGTCACTGACAATCCGGCACTGGAGTTCGCACTGGACCACCGCAGCACTCTATTTGCCGGCATACCCATTGTGTTCTGCGGCATCAACAACTATGAGACGTCCTTGCTCCGGGGAGCGAACAATGTTACGGGTGTTGCCGAGGAGATCGACCCCGCGGGGACACTTGCGCTGGCGCTCAGGCTGCATAAGCGCTCCACCAGCGTCTACGTCATCACCGACTTCACTGAGACAGGAATTGCTGTTCGCCGAACTATCCAGATGGTCATCCCCGAGTTTCAGGACCGCGCTGCGTTCGCGTTCTCCCCTGATGCAACAGTCGCAGAACTCATGGACGCCGCAGCAGCACTTCCCGGAGGTACTATCATCCTGGCTGCCCCGTTCGTCCGCGACCGCGATGGCGTGTTCATAGACATGCCAGAATTCACTGCTGAGCTCGCCCGGCACACCAGTCTTCCCATCTACGGCCTCTATGAGCAGGGCCTGGGTCAGGGCATCGTCGGCGGCGTGCTCACCAGCCCTCAGCTGGGGGGTGCAACAGCGGGCGAACTCGCCGTGCGCGTCCTGGCCGGTGAGCCCGCCGGTTCAATCCCAGTGGTGACCAGGCAGTCAACGCACGCGGCGTTTGACTGGAACAGACTGGAGGCATTCGGCATCCCGGTGTCCAGCCTGCCTGTCGGGGCTACGGTGATCAACCGCCCCGTCACCATCCTGGACACCAACCGCAGGCTTGTCGTCCTTACTGCCGTGGTCATGTTGCTGCTGGTGCTGGGCATTGCCTTCCTTGGGGTCAATGACGTCCGGCGCGAACGGGCCGAGGCCAAGGCGCTTCGCCTGGCTACCGCCATCGAACAGGCCGCCGAGGCTATCGCCATCACCGATCCCGATGGCGTCGTTACGTACATCAACCCTGCATTCGAGAACGCCACCGGGTTCCCGGACGTGGACAGCACAGGACGCAACATCCGCGAACTCCTGGGCGACGAGGTTGCCGTCCCTCTCGAACGACGTGAACAGGAGAACCTGAACACCTACGACAGCTGGAAGAAGAAAATCACCAGTGTTCGCAAGGATGGCAGCCTGGTGGAACTCGACTTGACGGTCAGTCCCGTCCGTGGCCCCGGTGACGAGGTTGCCAACTACACCTACGTCGGGCGTGACATCACCCAGGAGGCTGCTCTCGAGGAGCAGTTGCGCCAGTCCCAGAAGCTGGAAGGGATCGGACTCCTGGCTGGTGGTGTCGCCCACGATTTCAACAACATCCTGACGGGCATCCTGGGATATGCCAATATGCTGGAGCCGGACGCCGCTCCCGGGAGTACCATGCAGGAGGGTCTGCATGTCATCCAGCAGGCGGCCGAGCGAGCGGCCGAGCTCACCAAGCAGCTGTTGAGCTTCGCGAGGCGGGGCAAGCGCCAGAACACTACCGTCGACCTCAACAGCACCATCCTCGAGGTCGTGTCGCTGCTTACCCGAACGGTCAACAAGAACATCAGTGTGACCGAGCACTTCGATACAGACCAGGCAACGGTCCTGGGAGACCCCGGACAACTCCAGCAGGTCGCCCTCAACCTGGCCATCAATGGGCGCGACGCGATGCCGCAGGGTGGGACCCTGACGTTCCGGACATGGTGCCAACTCTTCGACGGCGAACAGCTCATGGCACACCCCGGGGCGAAGCCAGGTATGTTTGTTGCGTTATCCGTTGCGGACACTGGTGTCGGCATCGAGAAAAAGAACCTCCGCCGCATCTTCGAGCCGTTCTTCACCACCAAGGACGCAGGAAAGGGGACCGGCATGGGACTTGCTATGGTGTACGGGATCGTGAAGGCACATCAAGGGTTCATCGACGTCGAGAGCGAAATGGGCAAGGGGGCCACGTTTACCGCGTACCTCCCGGCAACCGACCTTGTACCTGTGACTGCGCACCCTGCCGGTCTTCCACGCAAGGGACACGGACGCATCCTGGTCGTCGACGACGAAGAAGTCGTCCGCAAGCTGGCGCGCGAGATGCTGCGCCGGGCAGGGTACGACGTCGTCACCGCCGCCGGTGCCACAGAGGCAGTGACATGGTACCGTGCGCATCCCCATGAAACTGACCTCGTCATCATCGACATGGTCATGCCCGGCAAGGATGGTCAGGAATGTTTCAAAGCCCTCAGGGCCATCGACCCCGACGTGCGCGCCATCCTGTCGACGGGCTACGGTCTCGATGGACATGCGCAGGATACCCTCGATGCAGGCATGGTCGGCTACGTACAGAAACCGTATCACATGCAGGACCTCGTCACTGCAGTCGCCGACGCACTCGCGGACAGACCATCCGCCTGACGCGCCGGACCGCCCATGACCGGAAGGAGGCACCGGGTTGAGCATTCGTGACCAGCTCGTCCTCGGCAGTCCCGCTGCGATCGCGGACCGTATCATGTCGTTCCTTCGTGACCATGTGCAGCAGCGCACCAGCGACGGGGTGGTCCTTGGCCTCAGCGGTGGCATCGATTCGGCGCTGGGAGCCTGGCTGGCCGTGGGAGCGCTCGGTGCGTCCAGGGTCTCCCTTCTGTTCCTCCCGGAGCGGGACAGCAACCCCCGGAGCAAGGTTGATGCCGTCTCGGTAGCGACCGCACTTGGCGTCCCGCTGCAGACAGTCAGCATAACACCCATGCTGCGGGCTGTGGGCGCCTACCGCCTGGTTCCTCCGGCATGGCTGGTACCCCGCTCGCTTCAGGAACGGTACGTCAGACGACGCTACCAGGCACTGCAGGGTGGACAAGCGTCTGCGTTCATCAGGGTGCTCCGCGGCGGTGACGGGGTAGAGGAACTGCGCAGGGACAGCGCCTACGTCCGCGTCAAGCATCGGCTGCGCATGGCCATCTGGTACTACTGGGCCGAGATACATAATCAGCTGGTGATCGGGAACTGCAACTTGACGGAGAAGATGACTGGTTACCTCGTCCGGTATGGGGATACCGGCGCCGATGTTGAGCCCATCGCCGGCCTGTACAAGACACAGGTCCTCCAGCTTGCCCGCTTCATCGGCATCCCCGAGGCTATCGTGGCCAAAGAACCGACCGGCGACGTCGCCCCAGGCATGACGGACGAGTTCGCGCTGCAGATGCGCTACGAGCTTTTGGATCAGATCCTCTGGGGACTCCTCCATGGCATGGACCCGGCAGCCATCGAACGTGAAACTCGGGCGACAGCACAGGAAGTCGCGTACGTCCAGGATCTCCTGTGCCTCTCAGCGCCCATGCGGGAGCTTCCACCCTCGCCGGATCTCACGGGACTCGTGCCCTGACAAGCACTGCGCCCCGCACGGGACAGCGAAGCGCCTCTACCGGAACACGACGCCTACCCGCTTGACGACGATATTGCCCACCTTCGGACGCAGCAGTTTTGCTTCCACCGCCAGGTACTTCGCCCGGGCAGCCTGTTCCTCTGCCGTCACGGTCGCCTGCGTTTGTGCCGCCAGCACTGCCAGCTGCTGCTGAAGGTCGTTTACCTTCTGCTGGAGATCGCCCGCTTTCTCCCGGAACGTCTGAGCTGTTCCCCGTGTCCGAGTGCCCGCCGTGAAGCTGCGCTTGCGCCCGACCAGCAGACCCAGGAAGGCTTCGGCGGTCTGCATGGTCGCCGTAGAGCTACGGTTGCGCGCTTCCATCTGCGCAATGTTCAGTCGCTGCTGTGCCTCAGTCAGGTCATCCTGCAGCTTGCGCTGCTTCTCCTGCAGCTTGTCCTGCACCTTGCCCACGGCTCCGGTGATGTCGGGAGCGGACAGGACGCCCAGCCGCGCCATGAACTGGGCTTCGGTTTCGTTGTCCTGCTGGGAGACCTTGTACGGCTTGCTTGTCAGCAACGTGAGGGGCCGGACCTTCAGGACGTCTTTGAGCCGCGCCGTGATGGTCTTCCAAGACACGGGCTTCTGCAGGTCCGCAGGAACCTCTTCGAACAGCACGCCCTCGGGAGCCTTGTCCCACCATGTCGTGCCCTCGGGAAGCTGCTCCGCCGTGGTCCAGTCGACGGCAGGCCATTGCGAGACTGGGATGGCAAGCAGCAGATGTTCCTGCACGAATGCTCCACTCGTCTTGTCCTCGTACGCCACGTCCGCTTCGCCAAACACGTATGGGTCGAGGGTGGCCCCCGCCGGGACGGGAGCGAACTGGACCGGGACGCCGTCGGGGAACGCAGGCAGGTATCGCGACGGTCCCGACGTCGGCAACGCCTCGTGGGTGACATGCTCGAACTCAATCTTTCGTGACGCCATCAGCTGTCCGACCTGAGCCTTGGTGAGGGGTCCCCGAAGATAGCTCATCGCAAAGCGCGACTGCACGACGACATGTCTGGCGGTATGGACGTTGTGCAACAGGAACTGACGCGGCTTGAGGCTGCCAAGAACGCCGCTGAACCATGCCCTGTCGAGCGTGCCGCCTCCTTCCTGCAGGGCTCCCTCGAGGCCGCCGAGCACACGCTCGCGGTCGCCGTCCTGCTGCAGCTTGCCAATGACCCAGGTACCGGCGTTGCTGAGGCCCTTGTAGTCGATGTCCACCGGGTTCTGGGTCGCCAGCACCACGCCGAGCCCGAAGGCGCGCGCCTGCTTCATCAGCGTGAGCAGGGGCACCTTGGAGGGCGGGTTGAATGGGTACGGCGGGAAGTACCCGAACACCTCGTCGAAGTACAGCAGGGCCCGCAGAGAATCCGTCCCCTGCTGGAGACGCATCCAGGCTAGAACCTCCTGGAGCAGGAGCGTCACAAAGAACATGCGCTCGGCGTCGGACAGGTGTGAGATGGCGAAGATGCTGCAGCGCGGCCTGCCGTCTGGCGCGCGAAGGAACGTCTCGACGTCCAGAGGAGCGCCGTTCAACCAGGACTGGAACGAGGGGGAGGCGATGAGGCCGTTGATGCGCATGGCAAGGTCCAGCCGGTCCTTCGGCGGGAAGAAGGTGTCCACCTCGAAGACGCCGAGTTTCTCGAACGGCGGGTTCTGCAGCTGCACAATGAGGTCTGGGAGGGTCAGGTCCGTGCCCTTGCCCCACGTGTCGTTGATGATGGAGCTGATGAGGATATGCTCACGGCTGCGAATCGGGTCGGCATCGATACCGACGAGGCCGAGGAGGGCAGATGTGACACCCTTGACTTTCTCCTGCGTCTCCTCGTCGCCGAGTTCCCCTGCGGGCCTGCGAAAGCTCTGCAGGACCGAGACCGGGATGCCCGCGGTCGAACCCGGCGTGAAGATCACAAAATCGGCACCCGCCTTGAGCTGTGCGATCCGCTCGGGCGCGATGCCGGAGCCGGCAAGCCCCTTCTGCCATGTCTCGGCGGTGACCGCGGCGGTCTGCTCGACGCTGAGCCCTTTGCGCTCAGCTTCTGCCGGATCCACCCACGGTTGGAACTCCGCGGCGCTCAGTCCCGGAAATGTCAGGAGGAGGTTGCCAAGGTCCCCCTTAGGGTCGATGGCAATCACCGGGACCCCGTCGATCAGGGCCTCTTCGATGAGGTCGATGGACAGGCCAGTCTTGCCGGATCCGGTCATACCGACGATGATGCCGTGCGTCGTCAGGTCCTTGCCCGGATACAGGACAGGGGCTCCACCCTGACCCGTCGCCGGGTCCACCTCGGTGCCGATGTAGAATGTCTTCCTGTCTTCGTCCATGGTTGCCTCCTGATTGAGGTTCTCTCTCATGATAGGCGCAGCGCGCTGTGGCGCAACACCTCTGGATCAGCCGAGCCTGAGCCCGTCGGGCACCGGACGGTCTGCGCCGATCAACACCACCCCTTCGGGTGTGTAGACGCCGAGGACCAGCACTTCTGACAGGAATCCCGCCACGAGACGGCTGGGAAAGTTGACGATGCCAAGCACGTGGCGTCCGATAAGCTGCTCCGGAACGTAGAGAGCCGTGATCTGCGCGCTGGAACGCTTGACGCCCACGTCGGGCCCAAAGTCGATGACCAGCTTGTACGCCGGCTTGCGGGCTTGCGGAAACAGCTCACACGCGGTGATCGTCCCCGTCCTGATGTCGAGTTGCTCAAAGTCCTGTATCGTCGCCACAGTTTCCTCCTGTCCTTTTGGTCAATAGTACGCAGCACGGCGCTCGTGGCAATGGTGACGTGGCGCGAGGCGACTCCATTGAATGACCAGCCTTCATGATAAGCGGCGCAGGCTTGACACGGGACCTTCGTCTCAGAGAATGTCTCCAGAGGTTCTCACTGCCATTCTCCACAGGAGGCCACCATGGGTATCACGAAACGGTTCACCATCCTTCACAGCAACGACATGCACGGCGATTTTCTCGCAGAGATGCGCGGCGAAGAGGGCCACCTTATCGGAGGCCTGTCACTGCTGTCCGGGTACATCAATCAGGTCCGGAACGAGGAAAAGAACGTCTTGTACT
This sequence comes from Coprothermobacter sp., assembly GCA_013824685.1. Lineage (NCBI taxonomy): Bacteria > Pseudomonadati > Coprothermobacterota > Coprothermobacteria > Coprothermobacterales > Coprothermobacteraceae > Coprothermobacter > Coprothermobacter sp. The sequence goes on from PNOG01000016.1 coordinate 22,623, forward strand.
GCATTGCGGGCGACATGGTGCAGGGTTCCCTCATCGACGCCGAGTACAAGGGAATCAGCACGATAGAGATCATGAACTACCTTGCGCCGGACGTCGCCACCCTGGGCAACCACGAGTTCGACTATGGCCTGCCCCACCTGCTCTTCCTGGAGAAGATGGCCAACTTCCCCATCGTCAACGCAAACCTGTACATCACGCAGTACAACAAGCGCCTCTTCAGACCATACGTCGTGAAGAACGTCGATGGCTTCGACATCCTGTTTATCGGGATCATCACCGAGAAAGTCATCGACATGCTGAAGACCGACAACATGCTGTCATCGTTCATCACGCTCCAGGAGGCCGCCAGTGAGGTTGGGAAGATCTGCAACGCCTACAAGACCGACGACATCGACCTGACCGTCCTGCTGACCCACATCGGCTTCGAGTCCGACAAGGAGCTTGCGGGCCTGCTGGACCCCGCGTGGGGCGTCGATATAATCATCGGAGGGCACAGCCACACGATCCTGGAGCAGCCCGCCATCGTCAACAACGTCCTGATCACACAGGCAGGTACCGGCACCGACCAGATTGGACGCTTCGACGTCACCGTGGACGACGACACCAACAGCATCGTCGACTGGACATGGAAGCTGGTCCCGATCGACAGCGCCCACTGTCAGCCCGACGAGCAGCTCACTGCGTTCATCGACGGGTTCAAGGACGTCGTCGACAAGAAGTACGGCAGTATCATCTCCAAGTTTCCACGCACGCTCACGCACCCGGAACGCACACGCGAAACGGAACTCGGGAACCTGTTCGCCGATGCGATCCAGCAGAAGACGAGCGTCGACGTCGCGTTCGTCGGCAGCGGCAGCATCCGCAAGACGGAACTGGGTCCCGTCGTCACGCTTGGCGACTACCTCGCATTGTTTCCCTACGACGACTCCGTCACCCGGTTCACCGTGACCGGCGCACAACTCCGGCATGCGTTCGCAGGGTTCATGCGCCCGGAGAACCGCAATGGGGAGGGCGAGTACTACCAGGTGAACAGAGGCGTGAAGGCGATCTATGACTTGGTGAAGCATGAGCTGGTATCACTTACCCTGAACGGCATTCCGGTCGACGATTCGTCACGGTACTCCATCTGCCTGCAGGGATATCACTACAAGAACTCGACCGTCGGGCTGCAGCTGACCGGAGCAGAGCTGGCACAGCTGGAGCAGCCCCACCTGCTTGCAACGTCTGGCCGAGACGTCGTCGAGGAATACCTCCGCAACCACCAGAACCTCCAAGCAGAGGTCGAGGGCCGTCTGCAGTATCTCTAGACCTAGCTTCCTGCCGGACCGGCTGGGTCTCCCACCGCGGGCGGGGCATTGCACGTCTTGACCGAAGAGGTGTTATGCCTAGTCTTATGGGTGGAGCGTTGACATGTGCCCCAAGGTGTACCACATCCAATTATGGAGGTAAACGTGAAGAGATTTGTCTCACTTCTCGTCGTCCTGGCAATGATTGCGGGGCTCACTGCTGGTGTATCCACTGCTACTGCTGCGACGACGACCTCTCTCATTCTGACGATCGGCAAGCTCAACTACACGCTAAATGGGATTACCAAGACGGGTGACCAGGCCCCGGAGATTACGGATTCGCGCACGTTCGTGCCGATCCGTCTGGTGGGCGAGAGTTTTGGCGCCGACGTCAACTATGACGCCGCCACCAAGACGGTAGGCGTCCTCCTCGGCGCTACGCAGTTCGAGTTCGTCATTGGCCAGAAGGCTGTCAAGGTCAATGGTGACGCCTTCCTCATGGATGCAGCCGCATACATCTCCAAGGCCGGCCGCACGCTTATTCCGATCCGCTTCGTTTCTGAGAAGTCCGGACTGACTGTCGCCTGGAATGGAACCACCCGCGTGGTCAGCGTCACCTCCAAGACTCCTATCACGAGCACTGTCAAGGTTGGCCTTGTCACCGACGTCGGTGGCCGTGGCGACCAGTCATTCAACGACTCCGCCATGCGCGGCCTCGAGACCTGGGCAGCCAAGAAGTCCTACGTCAAGGGCGGCGGATACACGGCGATGACCGATGCCGCGTACAAGCAGTCCCTGGCCGACAACGCCCCGGACCTCAGTGACCGGAATATTGTTCCACTCACGAATGTCCTTCCAGTCATCCTTGAATCCAATGAGCAGACCGACTACATCCCCAACCTCACCAAGCTCGCCGAGGACGAGAAATGCGAGCTCATCGTCGCCGTCGGGTTCATGCTTGCCGACGCCACCTACCAGGTCGCCAAGGAACATCCAAAGACCAAGTTCATGCTGATCGACGCCGTTCCCTCCGACCCCACAACGTGGGCTCCTCTGCCCACCCTGCCCAACCTTGTCTGCTTCCTGTTCAAGGAAGAGCAGTGCGGGTTCCTTGTCGGCGCCATCGCCGGTTATGCGACGAAGGCCAACAAGATCGGCTACATCGGTGGTATTCCCGTTCCGCCGGTCCAGCGCTATGAAGCAGGTTTCTTCGCTGGCATCAAGACAACCAACAAGACGGCTTACGGCACTGCTGGCGCCAACGTGTCCAACGTCTACGCCGGTAGCTTCGGCGACCAGCCCAAGGGCAAACAGATTGCCCAGACCATGATCGGTCAGAAGGCCGATATCCTCTTCCACGCTGCCGGGGCCACTGGCAACGGTATGTTCGAAGCCATCAAAGAAGCCGGCGGACCTGACAAGGGTCTGTGGGGCATCGGTGTCGACGTCGACATGGGCAAGAACCCGAACCTGTACCCTGCCGGCACGCTGACATCGGCTCTCAAGCACGTCGACTTCGCCACCTACATCTCCGTCAAGTCCATCGTCGACGGCACCTTCACCCCTGGCGTCATCACTCTGTCTCTTCGCAATGGTGGTGTGGGCTGGGCCCAGGGCAACGTTGCCAAGGTCCTGTCTGCCGCACAGATTGCCAAGATCAACACCCTTCGTCAGGACATCATCGACGGCAAGATCACTCCTCCCGAAGACCCCAAAGCCGTCCCGGCCTGGACAGCTCCGACCGGTTACTAGACTCTGCTTCAACATCGACTGCCAACCCCCGGCTTCATGCCGGGGGTTGGTGCTGCAACACGCAGACCCAAACCGATACGGTGAGGCGCGTCAGTGAACAGCCTTCAAGGAAACTGAGGCCAGCCTGATGCGCTTCGCTGACAGTTGGATATACTCAGATTGTGAGTATGTGCTCAGACATGGATGGTGGGTGGGAGGTGAACCGCGGACACGTGAGCTTGGCATATGACTGACAGACCGGCGCAACCGCCGGTGTCGCGATATCGATCGCGCATTTGTGCCACAATACTCACTATCAGGCTATTCTGTTCTGGAGGAGAACAAATGAGAAGACTGCTGTCTGTTGTACTGATTCTAGTTCTTGCTGCCTCTGTCTTCACCGGATGCAAGAAGGCCGCGCCGGTTGTCGACGAGATCAAAGTTGGCCTTGTCACCGACGTCGGCGGCCGTGGCGACCAGTCATTCAACGACTCCGCCATGCGCGGCCTCGAGGTCTGGGCTGCTCAGAAGTCCTACGTCAAGGGTGGTGGCTACACTGCCATGTCTGATGCAGACTATGCACAGTCGCTGGCTGACAACGCCCCTGACCTTACCGACAAGAATATCGCTCCGATCCCTGGCATCACCCCTGTTGTTCTCGAGTCAAAGGAACAGACGGACTACGTCCCCAACCTCACCAAGCTCGCCGAGGATGAGGGCTGCAAGCTCATCATCGCTGTCGGCTTCATGCTTGCCGACGCCACCTATCAGGTCGCCAAGGATCACCCAGACGTCAAGTTCATGCTGATCGACGCCGTTCCCTCCGACCCCACCACGTTTGCACCTCTCCCTGACCTCCCCAACCTTGTCGACTACCTGTTCAAGGAAGAGCAGTGCGGGTTCCTTGTCGGCGCCATCGCGGGCTATGCGACGAAAGCCAACAAGATCGGCTACATCGGCGGTATTCCCGTTCCGCCGGTCCAGCGCTATGAGGCAGGTTTCTTCGCCGGCATCAAGACAACCAACAAGACGGCTTACGGCACCGGCGGCAAGAACGTGGCCAACGTTTATGCCGGCAGCTTCGGCGACCAGCCCAAGGGCAAGCTTATCGCCCAGACCATGATTGCTCAGAAGTGCGATATCCTGTTCCACGCTGCCGGAGCCACTGGCAACGGTATGTTCGAAGCCCTCAAGGAAGCCGGCGGGCCTGACAAGGGTCTGTGGGGCATCGGTGTCGACGTCGACATGGGCAAGAACCCGAACCTGTACCCTGCCGGAACGCTGACGTCCGCCATCAAGCACGTCGACTTCGCCACATGGCTGGCCATCAAGTCTGTTGCTGACAACGCCTTCACGTCCGGACCCATCACTCTTTCACTGACCGATGGTGGTGTTGGCTGGGCCCAGGGCAACGTTGCCAAGGTCCTGTCTGCAGACCAGATTGCCAAGATCGACACCCTTCGTAAGGATATCATCGACGGCACGATCGTTCCGCCGACCGATCCGATCGCAGTTCCAGCCTGGACCGTTCCGACCGGTTACTAGAATCTGTTCCAGTACAACCACAAAACCCCCGGTTTTACGCCGGGGGTTTTGCCTATGAGGACGCGTTCATCTGAATACCGAGGAGGCCTGTGCCCAGAAAAGAAGACGCCCCGGGGGGTTAGGCCTGGGGCAATGTGGAAAAGGAAAGGGGAGTTGCTGTTTGCTGCAACCGGCAACAGTATAGTGCCCGAGAGGGCAATGCAACCCGGATTTTCACATTGTTGTCACGCCCGCGTCCACCACAGGGCAGACAGCGAATACCTGATTCCGGGAACCAAGACGCCCTCCCGCGCATGCGCGGGAGGGCGTTCAGTTGAGACATTCGCTACCTCTTCAGGGCTTGAAAACGTTCCATCCGCCCCGCTTCATCTGGAAGTAGAAGAAGGCTACCCAGGCTACGGGAAATATCACAGCGCTCCATGTTCTTCCGCCCTTCAAGAACATGATCTCACTGAGGATAAGCGGCACGAGGAATACTGCGAGTCTGATCCAGTAGCGTGGTTGCTTCTTCTGACTCAGCCCAGGCTTCGGCTCGACAGTGGGTGTCGGTGTTTCTGGCGGTACGATGACGCCTTTCTTCTCCTGCAAGTTTTTTGCCATGTCAGCTCCTATGATGCCTCGCTCTTTGCCGGAATATTCCTGCTTGCCAGAATGTTGACGCCGGTACCGAGCGCGTTTTCAATGACGACGTCCCCGAACTTTACGGGAGCCTTAAGCTCGATCTTCCGGATTTCGGCCAGCAGATCAAAAATACGCGGCTTGGGAATCGGCGATTCGGTGTAGACTGGTGCAAGAGGATGCACGCCACCTTTCACCCGAACCGTGGTCGTCACCATGCGCCGCGGGTCCTTCAGTTCCCCCGTCACATAGTCGATGCCGCGCTTGCAGCTATTCCCTTCCATCTTGACAACGGTCTCGCCCTCTATCGTCACGTCCAAGGCACAGCCCCTTGGACATGTAATGCAGATAAACTTCCTGTGTTCATGCGCCATATCAGTCTCCTTATCGCCTGACGACTCGCACGCTCAGCTCGGACGCGCGTTGCACCGCGTCGTAGGCAGACTGTGGAATGTCGATATTGACCATCTCGCCCGGGCGCACGTAGAGTTCCGTCTTTCTGGTCACGCGTTCTTCGCCGTTCATGACTTCGACCCAGACGGGTTCCTCGATCGGCAGTGTCACACGCATCTGTAAACGCTGGGCCGATTCTGCAAGGCTTTCCTTGTCCAGAACATGAGGGACGACGTACCGAACATTGTCTCCGGCTTTCATCTTGACCCGTCGGCCGTGGTGTTTGCGCTCAGCAATGGCGTATTGCGCCGCGTTCCGCCCGCATAGCAGCCCGGCTTGAGTCACCCAATCCACCAGGTCGTAGACATGGACCACGTTGCCCGCGGCAAAGATGCCCGACACGTTGGTTTGCATTTTTTCGTCGACAAATGGGCCACCGGTGACGGGGTCAAGTGAAACGCCCGCCTTGCGCGAAAGTTCATTCTCCGGGATGAGGCCCACTGAAAGCAACAGCGTATCGCAGGGAATGATCTCCTCGGTGCCGGGTATCGGCTGGCGCTGCTTATCGATCTGAACCGACTCTATCGCTTCTACTCTGTCATTGCCGATAATACGCTTGACCGTATGTTGCAGCTGGAGTGGAATATCGTAGTCCAGAAGGCACTGCACATAGTTGCGGGTCAGGCCGGTCAGGAAGGGCATGATTTCCAGCACTCGTTCTACCTTGGCACCTTCGAAGGTAAGCCTGCGCGCCATGATCATGCCGATGTCGCCCGATCCAAGAATCACGAAGCGCTTGCCAGGCATAAAGCCTTCGATATTGACAAAGCGCTGGGCCGTTCCCGCAGTATACACGCCCGCCGGCCTTGTTCCCGGCAAAGCAATCTGTGCCCGCGTTCGCTCACGGCAGCCCATGGCGAGCACCAGGGCCCTCGTGTCAAGCTCCACAAAACCGGACCACCGACTCGTCGCATACACATGCCGTTCACTGGTCACATTGAGTGCCATCGCGTCCAGCAACGTATCGATGTGAAGCCCTGCGAGCTCATCGATAAAATGCTGCGCATAGGCAGGACCCGGCATGTCCTTCTTGAATATTAGGAGGCCGAATCCGTTATGAATGCACTGCTGCAGAATCCCGCCCAGCTCCTGTGCCCGCTCGATGACGAGCACATCCTGAGCCCCCGTCTTCTTTGCTTCTATCGCCGCAGCCAGGCCGGCAGGACCAGCGCCGATGACGATCACGTCGTATTTTTCCTTTAGCATTATTCTGCCTCCTTGTCCTTGGTCGGCCGGACAAGGAATTCTGATCCCTTACCCTTCTTGCTGATTTCGAGCAGTGAGACACCCAGTTCGCGCGCAAGAATCTCGACGACACGCGGAGTATCAAAACCACCCTGACAGCGTCCCGTACCCAGCCAGGTGCGCCGCTTTATGGCGTCGTAGGTGCGCGCGGGTATGGGTGCGTGTATTTCGGCCACGATTTCGCCCTCGGTGACGTTCTCGCAGCGACAAATGATGCGTCCATAGCTCGGATCGTTCTCTATGAGCAACTTCTGTTCAGTCGGCAACATGTCACGGAAACGCGGACGAGCCCTGCGTATGGGGTTCCAATCCGACTTCTCCTCCAGCTTCTCACCAGCGCCCTTGAGCAGGTCGACGACCCGGACAGCAATGGCAGGAGACGAGCTAAGCCCGGGCGACTCGATGCCGCCAAGATTGACTAATCCATCGACCTCTTTGGGAATCTCGATGATGAAATCCTTGTTGTACTTGATATTCGGGTTGGGGCTTGGGGCATTGCCGCCGGGGCGGAGTCCGGCAAATTCGGCTATCGCATATCTTAGACTCAGCGACGGCACCAGGCTAAGAGCTCCCTGCCAGATTTCATCCAATCCTTCCGGAGTGATGGACCGGTCCTCTTTATCTTCGATCTCCAAGGCATTCGGTCCAATGATCGTATTGCCATGCACGGTCGTGGTAACCAGAATACCCTTGCTGGTTTCAGACGGCACAGGGAAGAGCACGTTGTTGATGGTGATCTCGGCCTTGTCGAAGACGTAATACTCGCCCTTTCGAGGCGTGATCTTGAACTCCGGCCGCAGGCCGGCCTTGTGCATCACCACATCGGAATACAGGCCCGCACTGTTGACGACCCAGCGAGACCGGAAATCGCCGCGATTTGTCTTGATGCCGACGATGCGCTTTCCTTCCATGATGAAGTCCTGAAATGCTGTGTCGGTCATAAGGGTGACCCCGTTGACGACGGCATTCTCCGCAGCGGCAACTACAACGCCGAAGGGGTCACAGATACCGCCGGTACTCGCCCACAGTGCACCGCTCACCTCGGGATTGATGTTGGGCTCCCGCCGACGAACGTCTGCACCATTGATGATGACCATTCCGGGAACCCCATTCTCAAGTCCCTGCTGCCGCAGACCCTCAAGCTTGCCAAATTCCTCGGGTCCTATGGCAACGACGTAATCTCCGCGCCTCTCAAAGGAGAAGTTGAGTTCGCCTGCCAGCTGATCAAACATCTGGTTTCCCACAACGTTCATCTCGGCCTTCAGCGTACCTGGCTTGGGGTCATAACCGGCATGGATAATCGCCGTATTCGCGGAGGAAGCACCCATGCCGATGTCGGAATCCTTTTCAATCAGAAGGATATCAAGTTTGTAGCGAGAGAGAAACCGGGCCACCATACTCCCGACTACACCCGCGCCTATGATGATGACATCATACGTTTTATCCGCCATATTCGCCATTCCTTTTTGTTCAGTATCGTACTTCCAGAGAATAGAGTCGGGGCATCGTTGATCGACTCTGGCCAGACAGAAACGAGCCGCGACCGCCGGTCGCGGCTCGTTTGAGATACGAGAAGCCTACAGCAATAGTTCTACTGCTTTATCCAACCGAACGTGCGCTTGACGGCTTCAAGCCATCCGTCAAAGAGCTTGGCGCGCTTGGCGCTGTCCATCTTGGGCTCCCAAGTCTTGTCCACGCCCCAGTTGGCGCGCAGATCTTCGACCTTGGCCCAGAAACCAACTGCGAGGCCAGCTGCATAGGCAGCACCGAGAGCGGTAGTTTCGGCTACCTTCGGGCGGATGACGGGAACGCCGAGGATGTCCGACTGGAACTGCATCAATGTGTCGTTGAACACCATGCCGCCGTCTACCTTGAGTGCGGTAAGCGGAACGCCGGAGTCCTTGTTCATGGCTTCGAGGACTTCGCGGGTCTGATACGCAGTCGCTTCGAGTGCGGCGCGAGCGATGTGACCCTTGTTGACGTAACGGGTCATGCCGACGATGACACCACGAGCGTCGTTCTTCCAGTACGGGGCGAAGAGGCCGGAGAATGCAGGTACGAAGTAGATGCCACCGTTATCTTCGACCGTGTTGGCCAGGGGCTCGATGTCGGAGGATTTCTGGATCAGGCCGAGGTTGTCGCGCAGCCACTGAACCAGAGCGCCTGTGATGGCGATGGAACCTTCAAGGGCGTACACGGCGGGCTCTTTGCCGATCTTGTAGCCGAGCGTGGTAAGGAGACCGTTCTTGGAAGGAACGGGCTTGGTTCCAGTGTTGAGCAGCATGAAGCAGCCGGTACCGTAGGTGTTCTTGGCTTCTCCCGCGCTGAAGCAGGTTTGGCCAAAGAGAGCTGCTTGCTGGTCGCCAAGGTCACCGGCGACAGGAATGCCTGCGAGTGCGCCAACGGCTGTACCGTACACTTCCGAAGAGGCCTTGATGTCGGGGAGCATAGAGCGCGGAATGCCCATCAGCTTGAGGATCTCTTCGTCCCAGTCGAGGGTCTCGAGGTTCATCAACATGGTGCGGCTGGCATTCGAGACATCGGTGACATGAACGCCGCCATTGACTCCGCCCGTCACGTTCCAGATGACCCAGCAGTCCATGTTGCCAAAATACAGTTCGCCCTTCTCGGCCTTCTCTCTGGCGCCAGGGACGTTGTCAAGAATCCATTTGATCTTGGGGCCGGAGAAGTAGGTGGCCAGGGGGAGTCCTACTTTGGCACGAAGGCGATCCTGTCCACCGACTTTTGCCAGCTCATTGCAGATGAGGTCAGTACGTGTGTCCTGCCATACGATGGCATTGTAGACCGGCTTGCCAGTGTTCTTGTCCCAGACCACCGTGGTCTCGCGCTGGTTCGTGACGCCGACTGCTGCGAGATCCTTTGCATCAACATGTGCCTTTGCAAGCGCACCGGCTATGACCGCCTGAGTGGATGCCCAGACTTCCATTGGATCATGTTCAACCCAGCCGGGCTTGGGATAAATCTGCTCATGCTCTTTCTGGTCGATACCGATAACCTGTCCAGCATGATCGAAGATCATGAACCGGGTGCTGGTCGTGCCCTGATCTATTGCTCCTACATACTTTGCCATGACGATTTCTCCTTTGTCAACTATT
>PNOG01000017.1 GCA_013824685.1 Coprothermobacter sp.
AAGCGTCTGACCTCTATAAACACAGTTATAAACTACACGCTACTTGAGACGCTGGGATGGGCTTCATTCCTGATGCAAAGATCTTCTTCGCTGTACGCCTCCACTTCGTTGCATTGTCACAGCAATGCCCACACAGACTCTAGATGGGACGCAGGGATTGTCAAGGAGAGTGGGTCACTGCCGAGAGGAGGTCCGACGCCCGCTACACCATCCCCGCCCGCGCGAAGGAGAAGTAGTCCTGGCGGGCACGGCCCACGATGATGTGGTCCAGGACACGCACGCCGACATACTTGAGGGCCTGCGTGATCTTGTTCGTGGTGTCGATATCCTCCTTGGAGGGGTCGCACTCTTATCTGGAGTGAGATTCGTCAGGAGGCGAAGCGTCAGGCAACCGTCCAATCAAGAGCTTGTCCGTAGCGATTCCTGCACAGAATATGCTCGCATCATGTGCCAGACCGGTCACGAAGTGATGCGGCGACTTGTACTTGCGGATGCGATACTCAGTTGGGATCCCTGTCGCAGGGTGTGGCTCAACGACATACAGCCAAGGGCCAGAGGGACAGTACAGGTGGTCTTTGTGGATACTGATCTCGTAGGGTCTAGCACTGCCCATTGTCAAGGAGAAATGTCGTTTGGACGACTGGCAAGAGACTCCGTTGAGCGATGGACGTGCATTGGAACGCCAGTACAGAATGTCCCCGAGGAGGACGGGTGTGTATGCACGGACAACCCGGGTACTCTCGGCCACGACTCTCGACTCCCTTGTGGCGAGGTTGAGACAGTATATGCCGCCAACAGACCCTGGCATGATCAGCTCGTCCCCAACTAGAAGCGGGTCCATGTGGTGCCTACCTCCTGTACCGATCAACTCTAATGACCACTGTTCTTCTCCTGTCAAGACGTCAAGACAGTGAACTTCGTCGAACCAGTTCGAGAACACGACGTTGTCCTGCCACACAACAGGGCTAGACGAGACAATGGTGCCACTTTCATCTGAGCAGGCACGTCTCCAGCGCAACTCGCCAGTCGTCAGGTCTAGAGCAACGATATCTCCCTCATAAGTCCCGACTAGCACAAGCGAATCTGTTAGGGCCATGGCACAATGGGCTGCGGTTCCCTCTTCACGGCAGACATGCCTTAGCCAAGTACTCTCGCCTGTGTCCTGCCGGAGGCAGACCACGTTTCCATCATCAGTCCCGATGTAGAGCAGGCCCTTCTGGGCAAGAGGCGAGATTGGATCCACATGAGACCACTTGCCGATGGAGACCTGCCATTGGATGGATCCCGACTTGAGATCCACTGCGACAACAGTGTGTTCACAGAGCCGCCTCCGGATGACCGAGCAGAAGGCTCTTCCATCGACCACAGTGGGCGTGAATGCAACGTGCCCGTTGAGCTGGACTTGAGTACGCACAGCGACAAGCCCTGCATCTAGTACGTCAGATGCCAAGATGCGCTTCATTCTTGACGCAAATACCTTCTTCGTCTCCATCAGTTCACTGTCCCTTGATCCCGAGTAGTGTCGTCAAGAACGCTCTGATCTTGTCCATCGTGTTGACATCGAGACCCCATTCTCCTCCACTATCAAGAAGACCCTGCAGTCTGGACATCCAGCCAAGTAGCTTCTGCTCGCCTCCAGCCCTGTTGGCATCGTTGAAGAGCCCGGTGAGTTGCGTCCAACTGGGATCCCATCTCTGCACATAGCGAACGATGTTCGCACATGCAGTTCCGATTTCCCCGAGAACGTGAATCCAATTGTGATTAGGATCAGGTGGCAACTCGTTCATGTTCTTGTCGAGGTCCCCCGTAAAGGCGCCCTTTATGTTCTTCTTGAGCTTCTCAACTTCGCCATTCAACACCCGCGCTACCAACATCGCGGCTATGGTCGCCAGAAACAGTCCAGCACCAAGAGTGAGGCCAGCTGGATTCAGGCATCCTGCCACAAGTGCGAATGCACCAGCACCTCTATAGGCCATTATCCCCACAGCGGCAATCGCTTCATGTCCCAGGGGATCGATGTACTTCACCGGGTTGTTCCCGCAGTACTGGTAGGGGTTCTGCGTGATGGGAGCAAGGAGGTCGGGGGGATAGCTGTCCTTGGTGAGGAACCTGCCCGTGGCAGGATTGTACCACCGGGCGCCCATGAGATACAGGGACAGGTCGGCGTCCCAGCGGACACCGTATGCACCACAGTACAGGTACGGGTTGGGGAGGGAGGGATTGGTGTTGGTGACGAGGGTGCCCCAGGGGTCGTAGGAATACTGGGCGACAGGGGTGCCGCTCCCGTCGGAGAGAGCGATGGTGTCGCCGTGGGCGTTGAAGTGGTAGTAGTACGTCTGGTTGTTCCAGGTCAGGGAGACCAGCTCTCCGGCGCCATTGTGCTGGTAGGTGACGGGAGAGGAGGACGTTGTCGATTCTCTGCTGACACCGGCGAAGTCATACGCGTAGGTGGTGACCTGGGTACCCTGCTCCTTGCGGGAGAGGGTACCGTCCGGGGCATACGCAAAGGTGAGGGTCGTCTGACCCTGACGGATCACGGAGGAGAGCTTCCCGGTGGCATCCCAGGTGTACGAGCAGACCTGGGTGGTGCCGTTCTGGAGTCTGGTGCGGGTGAGGGGGTTCCCGGCTGCATCGTACGTCCAGGTGTCGGTGGAGCCTCCGGGGACGGTCACGGTGAGGAGTCGGTTGGTGGCGGGGTCCACGGTGAAGGACGTGGTGCCCGAGGGACCCGTGATACTGACCAGGTTGCCACGGGTGTCGTAGGTGTAGGAGGTCTGGACACCGGAGCGGGTCCAGGAGGCGAGCTGCTGGGTGCTGTCGTACGTGTAGGTATCCGGTCCCGAGGCGAGGGCGTTACCGTTCGCGTCATAGGTGGTGAGCGTGTCCAGGAGCTGCGCCTGCGTCGTGGAGTTGACGAGTTTCAGCTCGGTGATGCGGGAGGAGGCGTCGTACGTGTACTGGGTGGACAGGGCATTGGGGGAGAGCATGGCGAGACGGCGGCCCACCGTGTCGTACGTGTAGGAGGTGACGTGGTTCTGGGGATCGGTGACCTGGGTCGTCCGGTCCAGGAGGTCCCACGCGAAGGTAGAGGTGCCAGAGAGAGTGGTCTCCGAGGTGAGACGGGAACCGGCGTCGTACGCGTACTGCACCTGGTACCCGGTGGCATCCGTGGAACTGACCAGGCGACGGAGGGTGTCGTACGTGAAGGTCTGGGGACCGGAGGAAGAAGAGGCAAGGGCAGTGAGGTCGCCACGGGCGTTGTATGTGAGCGCCGTGGTGGTCCCGTCCGGGGAGTTCGTCCCCGTAAGTTCATGGAGGCCGTTGTACGAAGAGGCGACAGGGATACCTCTGGCGTCGACTACCTGGGTTGTATCCCCATGCGCATCGTACGTGTACTGGGCGATGAGAACCCCGTTTTCGTAGACTTGGGAAGGTCGGTTGGCCACATCGTACGTGAACGTCTTGCCGAAGGCCCCCGACTGGACCGAGGTGAGGTTGCCGGCGACGTCATACGCGTAGGTCGTGGACACCCCGTTCGCGTCGACGACCTGGATCAGGCGGCCGGCAAGGTCGTAGTACATCGACTGAGACTGCCCGGTGGGCAGCGTTGTTGATGTCTGATTACCTTCGACATCATACGTGTAATTCGTCGTGGCATTCGTGGGGTCGGTCTTGGCGATCAGGCGGTCCTGCAGGTCGTACGTCCAAGCCGTGACGTTCGCGTTCGTCCCCGTCGGGACATTGTCCAAGTGGTCGCTCTGGGACGTGCGGTTGCCGTCTTCGTCGTAGGTGAAGGTGGTCGTCGCCAGGGCGACGGGTGCTTCCGGATTTGTCGTGTCCGTGGCGATCTGCGTCAGCACCTCGCCTGCGGCATCGTACGTCCAGGAGGTCGTGCGGAGTACTGGGTCGCCGCCCTGCGTAGACGGCCCGACCAGCATCGTCGTCTCGGAAGCACACCAGCCACGGTTGTCACTGTCAAAGACTCTCGTGGTCGGAACGTTCTGTGCATTGGTCGTGGAGGTGCAGTTGCCGAGGATGTCGTAGGCATAGGTCATCCACAGCTGGTCGTTCTGGTACTCTGCGGTCATGAGGCCGCGCGGGGTGTAGGTGTAGCTGTGCCGGCGGCCCACTGCATCGGTCATGGTGGCGACCCGCGCGTGATCCGGCGTGTAGGTATAGGTGGTCATGGCGCCCGCCTGGTCGATCTGGACCGGCTGGTCAAACGAGTTGTAGGTGTACTGTGTCGTGATCCCCGCCGGGTCCCGGACCTGTGTCACGTTCCAGTCGATCCAGGTGACGGTCGTGTATCCTCCGCGCGGGTCGGTCGCCCGGTCCAGCCTGTTGGGGCCAACCCAGGTGAACGCAGACGTCGCGCCGACGGGGTCCACGATGGTGAGCGGGTTGCCCCAGGCGTTCATGGTGACAGCGGTCTGTCCTCCCCGGGCATCGGTGACGTAGGTGGTCGCCGCCGCGAAGTCGTACGAGAGGGTCGTGCCACCGCAGTATCCACGCCATGCCAGCGTCGGCGTGAGACTTCCGACCGTGGTGCCGTTCGCGGGAGACAGCAGGACCGGGGTGACCGGCAGCTGTACGGGCATGCTCCCGCGGGTGTGGAATGTCCACGTGTCGTACCAGACGGTCGCGCCTCCCGGCATCGTCGCCTGGACACGCCAGTAGTAGCTGGTCGCGGTCGTCAGGGTGGGCGTGGAGGTCCACGTGTTGCCGCCCGTGGTGGACGAGACGAGGAAGCCCGCGAAGGAGGGTGATGCCGAGAGCTGGAAGAGGTACGAGGAGGCGCCCGGGTACGCGTTCCACATGAACCCCGGGGTGAGCGTCGTGACCACCGACCCGTTCCCGGGTGAAACCAGCACGGGCGCTCCGGCGGCCGACGGCGTCAGGAAGCTCCACGCCGGGGACCAGGGAGACGTGCCTGCAGCATTCGCTGCGCTCACGCGCCACCAGTACGTGGTGGAATTGCCGAGCGTGGGCGCCGCAAACGAGGCTCCCGTGGTGGTCTGAGTCGTGATGAGCCCGGCACCGAACGCACTGTCCTGACTAACCTGAACGGTATACGAGGAGGCGCCCGTGACGGCGTTCCACCGGAGGGTCGGCGCTGTGGTTGCCGTGAGGGCATGGTGCGCCGGACTGAACGGAACGGGGGCGGTGGGCACCGCTGCAGGGTTCCTGAAGCTCCAGATGAAGGACCAGGGAGACGTCCCCGCCGCATTGGTCGCGCTCACGCGCCAGTAGTAGAGGGGAGCGCTGCCGAGGGACGGTGTCGTGACGGAGGGAGTGGTGACGCTCTGGTTGACCAGGGTCATCTCGAAGTCGCTGCTCGTGCTGACCTGAACGGTCCACGATGGGATGGTGCCCAGAGGCAGGTTCCAGCTGAGGGTCGGGGTCGTCGTGGCAACCGTGGCACCACTGGCGGGACCACTCAGGACCGGCGGTGCCGGCGACTGGAGCGGGGCAGTGACCGCCGCGACAGGCCAGGCTGACGACCATGCGGACGTGCCGAAGGCGTTGACGGCCCGGACACGCCAGTAGTACGTGACGCCGCTCGTGGCACTGAACGTGAACGACGTGCCGGCGGCATCGTCGGGGGAAGACGGCCAGTAGCCCGACTGTGTGCTCGTCTGGACGCTGTACGAGGTGGCTCCCTGGGCAGGGTTCCAGGTCGCGGTCAGGGTGGGAACGTAGGAGGTGCATCCCGCGAGCGTCGGGACAGACGGAACCGGTGGAGTGGCGAAACTCCAGACCGGGGACCATGCGGACCAGGCTGCGCTATTGCCCGCCTTCACGCGCCAGTAGTAAGTGGTGGCCGGGGCAAGGGCTGGCGTGGTGAACGCGGAACCGCTCCATACCGTCTGGCTCGCAACCGTTGTGGCGAAGGTGCTGTCGGTGCCGACCTGGACGACGTAGGAAGAGGCTCCGGAGACGGGGTTCCACACCAAGGTCGGGGTTGCGGTCGATGCGGGGATCGTGACCTGGTACGCAGGGGCGCTGAGCGTTGGAACCAGCGGGGGCTGAGACGGCGTCGTGAAGGTCGAGACCGACGACCACGAAGAGACACCGCCGTCATTCGCCGCATTGACGCGCCAGTAGTAGGTCCTTGCATTGTCGAGCACGGGCGTCGTCAGCGAGGTCGCCGTCGTGGCCCGGCTGATGATCACGGACGCCCCGAAGCCCGAAGTGGCGCTCACCTGGACGGTGAAGAACGCGGTCCCAGCGGAGCCATACCACGAGAGGGTGGGCGTCTGTGTGCTGATGGTGCTGCCACTGTACGGGGACGTGAGCACCGGCGCAGAGGGTGGCTGAGACAGGATCGAGAGCTTGCGCGGTGCAGGAATGGTCGGCATGCCACGGCTCAACAGACCCAGAATCCGTCCGGCGCTCATCTGGCTGCCATCGGGGACAACGAAGGACCACACGGAGGACCACGCGCTCGTTCCTGCTGCGTTGGTGGCATTCACGCGCCAGTAGTAGGTGGTGATGGCCAGAAGCGCGTCTGTAACCGTGAAGGAAGTGCTTGTCGTGCTCTCGTTTACATCCAGCCGCCTGCTGAACGCGCTGAAGACACTGACTTGAACGGTGTAGGAGACAGCACCGGAGGATGCGTTCCACGTGAGGGTCGGCGTCGCTGTGTCCGTCGTCGTCCCGTTTGGGGGTGACAGCAGTACGGGGGCAGCCGGTACTGTCAACGTGGGAGTAGAGAAGGACCATGTGCCCGACCAGGAGCTGGTCCCGCCCGCGTTCGTGGCGTTGACCCGCCAGTAGTAGGTAGTGGAACTGGACAGGGCAGGAGTGGTGTAGGACGTGGTTGTCAGGCTCTGGTTCACGACGGTCGTCGCGAACGTGCTGACGGTACTGACCTGAACCGTGTACGAGGCAGCACCGGAGGAGGCGATCCACACAAGCGTCGGGGTCGTAGTGCCCGTGGTCGTGCCGGTCGCAGGCGAGGAGAGGACGGGAGCGGCAGGAATCGCTGGAAGAGGAGTGACGAAGGACCATGTCCCCGACCAGGCGCTCGTGCCGCCCGCGTTGGCGGCGTTGACGCGCCAGTAATAGGTAGTGGAACTGGAGAGAGAAGGTGTCGTGAACGATACGGCTGAGACGCTCTGGTTCACGACGGTCGTGGCGAACGTGCTGACCGTACTGACCTGGACGGTGTAGGAAGTGGCGCCGGAGGATGGATTCCAGGTGAGGGTCGGGGTCGTGCTGCCAGTGGTCGTGCCGGTCGCGGGTGAGGAGAGCACGGGCGCGGCGGGAGGAGGCGGGGGCGTCGTGAACGACCATGCGGACGACCAGCCCAGACAGCCGGTCACACCGGTCGCCTTCACCCGCCAGAAGTACTGGGTCGTGCCGGCAAGAACTGGGGTCATGAACGATACGGCGGTGGTGCCCTGGTTCACGACCGTGGTCGCGAACGTGCTGACGGTACTGACCTGGAGCGTGTACAAGTCCGCTCCGGCGGAGGCACCCCAGGAGAGCGTGGGGGTCAGCGTGGAAACTGTGCTTGTGTTCGCGGGCGAAGCGAGAATGGGGACCAGTGGAGGCTGGGAGATGGCGGGAGTCACCAACGTCCCCACGGGCGACCAGGCAGACGGGGCAGACCCGTTCGCAGCGTTCACGCGCCAGTAGTAAGGAGTGTTTCCGGCAAGGGAGGGAACGGTGACGGACGTATCCTTGGTGACCTGGTTCAAGACCGTCGTGGCGAACGCGCTGTCCGAACTGACCTGAAGCGTGTACGACGTGGCGTCCATGTCATCGACGCAGGACAGGAGTCGTCCGCTCGTCGGATCGATGTTCACGAGGAAGACGTCGCTGCGCGGATCGGTGATGCCGGTGAGGAGGTGACCGGGAGCCCACTGGAACGACGTCATGCGGGACATCGCGTCGGTGGAGGAGACCAGGTTGCCGTCGCCATCGTATGCGAAGAACCACTGCCGCTGCGACCAGTCCTGCATCCGGAAGACCCTGCCTTCCGCGTTGTACATGAACGTCAGCGAGCGTCCCGCCGGGTCCATGACCGACGCCAGCTTCCCGGACACGTCGTACGCATACGTGTAGGAGTTCTGGCACCAGTCCTGGTAGGAGAGGATCCGCCCGTCGTCCCCGAACACGCGCGCTGTCTGGGCCTTCTTGTTCTCGAGCGTCCCGCTGAGCATGCTCCCGTACTCCTCCATGTAGTCGGGGATCTCAGGGCAACGGTACGCGCTGGAATTCTGAAACGTGAACTCGTGGAAGGTCCCGTCTTCATCCTGCAGGATCCTGGCTCCCGACGTACCGTTGCTCATGCGCGGGCCCAGGGAGCTGGTCCATCCGAACCCGAACGGGCCGTCCTGCAGGGAAAGGCTGTTGTACGTGCGGAGGACGGGGTTGGCCAGGCCATATGCCGACCAGTCGAGGTCCAGCATGCGCACGATGAGGTTGCCGTTGGCGGCGTTCACCGCGGCAGCGTACTGCCGGCTGTCCCGCAGCTTCTGGACCGACCAGTAGTCTTCGGTCCCCAGCCGCTGGGCATACGTCACCGAGAGGGAAGCTGCATACCGGTAGGTCACCGATGTCTGAGCGGGAAACGACAGTGCGAGGCCGTGGTTTGTGCCCGGGTCGAGGAGCCAGTCCCGCACCACGGCAGTGATGTCATTGGGATACAGCTGGGTGGGGTTCCGACTGAACAGGGCGTCCGGCGACTGTGCCGGTTGCGTATTCCATGTGACGGTCTCGGGCGACCAGGAAGACGTGACCTTGTGACAGCTGATCCAAGGATCATTCCCGGGATTCCCCCCTTCCCACCCGGTGCAAGCCAGTGACAGGATAGCTGATGAGATGTCGATCTTGGGTGGTAGGGCATTCAGGTCGGCCTGGATCAAGCCGTACGAGGTGATGCCGGTGGGAGGGGCGCCCAATCCAACGTACAAGCCGGGGAACGTCGTATTCGCACTCGATGTGCGCACGCTCGCGCACGCAAGGCTCGCTGCCCCCTCGCTCAGGGTGATGCTGGGGTCGATGACGACCGGGTAGACCGTGGAGGAATCGGCCAGGAAGCGCGGGTCGGGGGTGACGACCAAGGTCGTCCCGTCCCAGCCGAGGGCGACGTCGGTGCTCCGGTGTCCCGCTGCATCCGTCATGAAGAGCGGGGACATGAGGAAGACGAGGTCGCCCGTCCGATCGTCACGGAAGGTGAGCGACGCATCCTTCTCTGCCTGCGCGGTGAGGCCGGTGAGCTTTAGGGTATACCGCAAGGCAAACGGGGCGAGTGGCGCCTCCCGAAGGACAACGTCTTCCTTGAGAGCATCGTCCTGCAGGGCACACCGGATGGTGACGCCCGGGAGGGCGCCCTCATACTCGACGAGGGTGTCGCCTTTCGAAGGGTATACAGATCGCGCGCCCTCCAGGCTGAAGGACACGGCATGGTTCCCACGGGCGATGGTCAGATAGCCGTCTTTCCCGTCGTTCATGGGACGGAGGCGCGTGGAGAAGCTCATGCCGTTGTTGTCGAAGCCGCCTGCCGTCTCGCGGGACATGACCAGCGAGGGATCGAGCGGCTTCCATGTCTCCGTTTCGTCCTGGTAACAGACAGGGACACTGCTGAATTCGGCCGTCACCGTGCCGTTGGGATTGAGGTACTCGCGTTTGAAGCGGGAACGGCTTCCGGCCAACTCGACACGGTCGGTGACGCCCACCGGGTGGGCAAGACGCGACACGACCTCGTCAGCAAGTGCCTGATTGACACCGCAGAGCGCCACAAGTGCCACGATGACCAGCAACGACACGATCGAACGGATGCCCTTCCTCATTGCATGCCTCCCCTTCGTTTCATCGTCGAACCACTACTGAATCTGACTGTATTCCACGCGAGAGAATTGTCAAGGGGATAGTGAAATGTGCGGCAGGACAAGCGTCAGATGCTGTCTACACCATCCCCGCACGTGCGAAGCTGAAGTAGTCCTGGCGGGCACGGCCCACGATGATGTGGTCCAGGACTCGGATGCCAACGTACTTCAGGGCCTGTGTAATCTTGTTGGTGGTGTCGATATCCTCTTTGGAAGGGTCGCACTCTCCGCTCGGGTGGTTGTGGACGAGCACGACACGGCTGGCATGGTGGACGCAGGCCTCGCGGACGATATCGGCGGGATCCACGACGCTAGCGCTGATGCTGCCCCGACTGACCTCGGCGTCTTTGATGACTTTGTTGCGGATGTCCAGCAGGACGACATAGAAGAACTCCTTGCCGGCGTCGCGCAGTTGGGGCGTGAACCGGTCGCAAACATAGTCGATGGCGTCCTCGGCGCTGGTGACGCGCTTCATCGTGGATGCCGGACCCTGCTGGAGGCGCTTGCCGATTTCGATGGCCGCCTTGAGTTCGACCGCCTTGGCGAGGCCGACACCGCGCACATCACAGAGGTCCTCGACACTGGCCTGGTCCAGCTGGCCCCAGCCGCCGAACCGGTTGAACACGTCGCGACCCAGCTCCTCGGCACTCTTGCCGTGGCTGCCTGTCCTGAACAGAATGGCCAGCAGGCGTGCGTTGCTCATCGTGTCGGCCCCACGCTTCGCCAGCTGCTCGCGGGGACGCTCCTCGATCGCCCAATCCTTGATGGGAACGTAGGTGCGCTCGGCGTTGACGCGCGACAGGACTTCCTTGCGGACAGCGGTGCAGGCCTCCTTGGTGACGAGGTCCAGTGCCTGCACGATGGCGAGCCCTTGCGGCTCTTCTACCCGCCCACCGTCCGCGTCACGAAACCAAGCTCCCGTCTTGGACCACATTGGATACGTTGCCCTCTGAACGAGATACGCAACGGCTTCCTCGCGTTTCGATATGTCCACCCTCTCCCCCTGTACCGTTTTTCGTGAGTACCGCTCACACTAGCACAAGGTAGCACCGTCTCCGGAACACGCAACACCGGCAATCCCTGCTCGCCATCCCCGCGAGCGGCCATAGGCATCACGTCAAGCTGTGAACTTCTCCCAGCACACGAGGTCGTCCAGCATCTTGCGGGGACGTGGCTGGTGTGCATGACTCTCGTCGGGGTACCCCAGCGCGAGGATGGCCACGACGGGGTTCTCGGACGGTATGCCAAGCAGCGCACGGACCTCTTCGCCATCGAAGTTGCCCAGCCAGCACGTCCCCAAGCCCATCGACGCAGCCTGCAGGGTCATGTGGTCCAGGGCGATGGTGATGTCGATGATGGCCCCTTCGTACCGGTTCCCAATGTTGTAGCCCGTGCCGTTCATGCAGGCGACGACGAGGACCGGCGCCTGCTCCACAAACTGCTGTCCACCGATGGCATGCACCATTGACCCTATGACCGCACGGTCACGCACGACGACGACCTTCCAAGGCTGCAGGTTGCAGCCTGATGGGGCCAGCCGGGCTGCTTCCAGAACCTCAGCCAGCTTGTCATCCTCGACCGGCTGGTCCTTGTAGTGACGTACGCTATAGCGCCTTTCTATGGCCTCGAGTATCATGGTTGCTCCTTATCGTGATCTTATGGCGCCGTCTTGAAGTACCGGTCCATTGTCCAGCCTCCCCACCCCGTGGCCGTGCCAGCCGATACGTTCCACGTGTATACTGCGCCTGCTTCCAGTTTTCCAGTCGGAACCGTGTAGGATGTGCCGGTGACCACGACGTTCAGGACCTGCGAGTCCTGCGAGCCACTGGTCCCCTTGCCGAGCCAGAACGTGTAGCGGGTGGCACCCAAGACAGGAGCCCAAGTGAACGTGCCGGTCCGTGACAGACCCGTCGCATAGGGCAATGGCGTCAGCAGTGCCGGCACCGGAAGACCGGACGGCACCTCGACCGTGAAGTACTGGTCTTCACCCCAGTCTCCCCAGTCCGAGACATCGCCGGCGGAAACGTTCCACGTGTACTGCCCGCCGTCTGCCAGTATCGATGCGGGCAGTGTGAACGACGTCCCCGTGACCATGTCGGAGAGTACCTCTGAGTCCTGTGAGCCGCTGGTGCCCTTGCCCAGCCAGAACGTGTACCGGGTCGCGCCAGGTACGGCGCGCCAGAAGAAGGTTGGCGTCAGTGTCGGAACGGTGACCTCCTGATCAGGTTCCAGGGCCTCGGGGACGCCCAGGGTCCCAGCCGTTTTCACAGAGAACACGCTGTCCTGCGACCAGTCGCCCCACCCCGTCTCGTTGCCGGCCGCGACTGCCCACGTGTACGTGCCGCCGTCGGTCAGGATGCCCGCGGGCACGGCCAGGCTGTTGATCGTCACAACCTCGCTGTAAATCTTGCTGTCCTCAGTGCCAGTCGTCCCTTTGCCCAGCCAGAACATGTAGCGTGTTGCGGTCGCCACCTTTGTCCACTGGAAGGTTGGCTTAAGCGTGTCGACCTCGGTGGTCGCAGCAGGCTGAATCAGGCTGGGGACGCTCACGGACGACGTCACGCTGCCAGACGTCTGTGCCGTAAACTGGGCAAGCGTCAGTGTCCGGTCTGTCGCCAGCGACTTGACCTCATTGATGGGAATGGCGAACCCGAGGTTCGCACCTTCTTCCATGCCCGCGGACGTGATGCCGATGACCTCCCCCATCATGTTGAACAGCGCTCCTCCGGAACTCCCATGGCTGATCGGAGCGGTCGTCTGCAGATAGCCTTCACGCCGGGCGCTGACGATGCCTGTGCTGACCGTGTTCTGCAGGCCGAGTGGGCTGCCGATGGCTACAACTGCCTCACCGATCTGGGCGGCGTCGGAGTTCCCCAGTGCCACAGCCGGCAGACCGCTCCCGGCGACCTTGATGATGGCCAGGTCGCCTTCCTTGTTCCAGCCGAGGACCTTGATGTCGGTGAACGTCGTGCTGTCGTTGAGGACGACCTTTCCCGACACGGCACCGTCGATGACATGGTAATTGGTGACAATGCGCCCGTCCGTGGAGATGATGAATCCGGAACCAGAGGCACCCTTCCCATCGCCAAACGCGACCTCGATGTAGACAACGGATTCCACCTTCTTGGCGATTTCGGTCACCGACAGCGCTGTCAGTGTCGTCGTCGACCCAAACGTCAGGGTGGCTGCCTTCGTGGCGTCGTTCCAGGCGACTGTCCCGCCAAGCCGTTCCGCGACGAACCGTACGGGGAGCATCGTCCGCCCCCCGACGATGAAGGGAACAACCTTTGGGTTCGTGGGGTCGACACTCATCGGCGTTCCGTTGACACGGGCAGTGCTCTTGCCGATGAACAGTTCGAGAACATCCGATCCCATGATGATGGTGACCTTCTGGTCGGCCGCGGTCCAGGCGATGGTCCCGTTCAGCGCCTCGACAACAGCGCGGATAGGCAGGAACGTCCTGCCCTCAACGATGACCGGGACTGTCCCCTGCACGTCGATGAGCTTGCTCACCCCGTTCACCGTCATCGACGGCTTGCCCACTTGCAGGACGATGATGGTCTGCGTCCCACTGGCCTGCCCTAGGGCGCTGTATGGCACGAATGACGACGCAAGCAGGATGGCAACGACGATCAATATGGCAACAAAACGCTGTGCATGTCTCATGACGGCCTCCCAGCCTGTGCAGCGACCCCGGCTTCTACTGTGGCGCCGCTCCACACATGGTCATATGATAGGGAAGTGTCACAAGATACAACACAGGACATTCTGATTGTCGGCACATGTGCTAAGATACGTGTTCAGTACCATACGTCCAGAAGTGAGTCAAATAGAGCAGTACGACGCTGTGTGTATTGCGGGAACCCAAACGGCTGACAGGACTGGATTCCCGCCTGCGCGGGAATGACGGAGCGACAGATGCCCTCTGTCGTCGTCCCCGCGAAGGCGGGGACCCATACGGTGATACGGGATGGATTCCCGCATACGCGGGAATGACTGACCGATTGGGAATTGGCGGTATACTGACAGCATGAGACTACTGCATACCGCCGACTGGCATGTCGGAAGCACACTCGCTGGGCTGGACAGGTTTGACGAAACAGGCAAGCTGCTGGACGAGCTGCTTGCCGCCGCGCAGTCGGAGCGGGTGGACGCGGTGCTCGTGGCGGGGGACATCTTCGACAACCCGATGCCTGGCAACATCAGTCAGAAACTCGTGTTCGACTTCTTTGCCCACCTCAGCGGTGCGGGCATTCGCGCCATCGTCCTTGCCGGCAACCACGACGGACAGGTCTTTGTCCCCAGCAAGAGCCTGTTGAGTCTGGGCACAGCGTCGGTATTCGAGAAGCCGTCGGGGGAGCAGTATCAGGTTGGGTTCCGTTCGCGCGCTGACGAGCCCGTCGTCGTGACGGCGCTCCCGTACCCCCACGAGCGGGTCGTCATGAAGCTGAATGGAGCAGGCGATGACGTCCACGGCGATTACGCCAGCAGCGTCAGCACCTTCATCCGGTGGCTTGCCAGCCACATGGATGCGTCGGACCTCAACGTCTTCGCCGCGCACCTCATGATCGGCGGTGCTCAGTTGACGGACACGGAACGCCCCATGTCGGTCAGCCCGTTCTTCGCCGTCCCTGCGCAGAACCTGCCGTCCCAGACGATGTACAACGCCCTCGGGCATGTCCACCGGCACCAGCAGATCGTGGGCGCTCCAGCACGCACGGAGTACTCGGGCAGTATCTTCCGTGTCAACTTCAGCGAGGAAGGGACCCCCAAGGGATTCAACCTTGTGGACGCAGACACGAGGGGCAACCTCACCGTCCAGTTCTGCGAGCTGAAATCCGCCATCGAACTACACAATGTCGAGTGCGCCGTGGACAACTGGGCAAGCCGCCTTGGGCCGTACAGGGGCCGGGGATACACGAAGGCGCGTGTCCACGCCGACGACCCGCCGTTCAACCTGCAGGGCGAGATGCACGCAACCTGCCCGTGGGTCGTCAAGGTCGAGTTCCTGCGCTCGGAGCCTGAAGCGACGACCCGTCCGACCATCGAGGCGCTGGCAAGCACAAGCCTCGAGACCGTGCAGTCAATGTATCGCACATACAACGGGGACGCCGGCGACGAGGTCATAAAGGTGCTCGGTGAGCTGTACCAGGAGGTGACCCATGCGGATACAGACGCTTGAAGTCGAGAACTTCATGCCCTACCGCGACCCGGTCACCCTGGACTTCCAGGACCTGTCGCTGTTCGCCCTCGTCGGCGAAACGGGCTCCGGCAAGTCCTCGATCGTCGACGCGATCTGCTATGCCCTCTATGGGCGCATCCCACGCATCCGTACGGAAAACGGTCAGCGCGAGAACGTCATCAGCCGTGGCGCCAAGCAGTTCCATGTGGGACTGACCTTCGACCTCGGTGGCGCGACGTACAAGATTATCCGGCAGGGAACAGCCATGAGGGAAGATGTTCAGGTCTTCAAGGACGGCGACCAGCTCAACCAGCTCCTGAAGAAGAAGGATGCCGACCGCTACATCGAAGAAACGCTCCTGCACATGAGCTTCGACGTCTTCACGCGCATCATCGTTCTGCCACAGGGGCAGTTCGACCGCTTCCTGAAGCCCGACACGCCCCGCGCGCGCAGAGATATCCTCATCTCGCTGCTCAGCCTCGACATCTACGAGCGCATCGGCAAGGCGGCCGGCGCCCATGCGGGGACGCTGATGGGCGAACTGGGAGGTCTGGACCACGACTTGGCGGGTATTGACCAGAACAGCATCACCGACGAAGCCATGGGTCTCCTCGACCACACCGTCGCGGACGCCGGACACCAGGTCGCGCTGCTCCAGGAACAGCTCAAGGCTAATGAACTGGCACTGGCCATGATGGAACAGCGGGCGTCCAAGGCGCACCAGCTGGCCAAGCTTCAGGGACAGCTTGCGACCCTTCGCGCCAAGGCGGACGAGGTCACCGGCGACCGCGCACGCCTTGCCATCGGCCTCGCTCTCGCATCGCTGCAGCCATCCCTGGCCAACTGGGCGCTCCTGGCTGCTGAACTGCAGGAGCTGGTCACCGACCACGACAAGGCGTCCGCTGCCGTCACGGCTGCAGAGAAGGCTCTCGAGACTGCCCAGACCACCCGTGCCGATACGTCCCTGCGCGCAGGCGAGGCCGCGTTTGCCGAGAAGCTGGATGAGATCTCCTCTGCGATTGCGCGTCTCAGCGACCTCCAGCCCTTTGCCGCCCGGCTGGAGGAGCTCCAGCACAAGACCGATGCCGCCGCCGACAAGGCCAAGGGACTGGAAGACAACATCGCTCTGTTGAATGAGACCATGAAGCTCCAGGACGATGGCCGGACCCAGCTCAAGGAAGCGATCGCCGGGGGGCGCGACGCTTCAACACAAGCCGACGATGCGTTCGAACGAGCACGCTCGGACAACGCTGCAGTCGTTGTCCAGCAGGGCCTCAGGCCAGGTGACACTTGCCCTGTGTGCGGTCACGTTGTGGGAGAGCTGGTCGCACATGCCGAACACCTGGACTTCACTCGCCTCAAGACAGCCCGTGACGAGGTGCGCAAGCGTGTCGAGCACTGCCAGAACGACCTCACGGAGCATGAGAAGAAGTCTGAAGCAGACAGGGTCCGGCTTGAGGAACTGGCCCGACAGCTGACCGTCCTGAAGACCGAAGATAAGGACGACCGGCATGAAGCGCACGAACTGACCCTGCGCCTGCTCATGGACCCGACGGTCGCCCGCGAGGGCAGCAGCAACCCCGTGGCGTTCCTCCGTGCACGGCTCGCGCAGCTTAGGGGGCAGGAGACGACGACCCGCACGGCGCAGAAAACGATCGCCTTCCAACTCGAAGAACAGCGTCGAAAGGAAGAAGACGTCCGTGCACAGCTGACTGGGTTCCAGACGAAGGCTGCGACACTGGCAGGCCAGTGCAGTCAGGCGGAGGCCCAGTATGAAACGCTGCAACGTGACCTGCTCGCGCAGGCGAAAACGCACGGATTCGATTCCATCGCGTCGATGAAAGCCACCGTCCTCCCTGACGACCAGCTGACCGCACTTCAGGCGTCGGTGAGACAATACGACCACGACACCGCTGCTGCTGCCGCGCAGGTGGAAATGCTGGAGCAGGAGCTCGGTTCCGATCTGCCGTCGGAGGCGGACCTCGACACAGCGCGCGCCGCACGTGAGATTGCCGCCACGGACTTCGCCCGCTCACAGGAGGACTTGACAGCCGCCCGCCGCAGTAAGGACGACCTCCTCACCCGCCGCGCATTCCTCGCCGACCGCCTGGCGCGCAAGGAACAGGTGACGCGTCTGCTGTCCACTTACCAGCAGGTCGCCCGCGACTTCGGCAGCAAGGGTATGGTGGCGTTCGTCAGCAGCGGGATCCTCGAACAGTTGCTGGTGACGGCAAACGACCACCTGCGCATCCTGAGCAAGGGACGCTTCGAGCTGCTGCTCGACGAGGGCGACCAGATGATGGTGCAGGACTCCTTCAGCGCGTCCGGACCACGCGACGTCGCCACGCTGTCCGGGGGAGAAACGTTCCTCGCTTCACTTGCACTGGCTCTCGCCGTCAAGGACCTGCTGTCGACGAGCGTGGATCTGGACAGCTTCTTCATTGACGAGGGCTTCGGTACACTGGATGAGACCACTGTCCAGGGTGTCGCCGATGTCCTGGAGTCCCTGCGCCGGGACGGCTCGCTCGTCGGCATCATCACCCACCGGGCGGACCTCGTGGAACGCTTCGAGACCGTCCTTGAGGTCACGAATCAGAATGGTTCGGCACACATCGCGCGCCGGGAGATGGCGTGATACCCCCGAGCCTTTCACTCCAAGGTAAGGGGTGCTTTCGTATCCGCCCCGACTACTGGCAAAGCGTCTACACGGGTTCCACGGAGGTCGCATTGACTGATGAAAAACGTTCCTATAAGGTCGTGCCGACCACCGAGTGCCGCGACCTTGACCACTGGGCGGCCGTCCGGGTTCCCGACGCGGCCTTCGCGGAAGTCGACACGGTACGCGTCGCGTTCGTCGACGGCGTGCGCCGCACCGACATGCACGGCATCATCGACGGCAACCCCCCGTACTATGGCGTCTTCGGTTCCGTGGCCGCGGGCTGCATGCAGATGTGCGGCTCTCGCGCCCACGACGTCACCGAGGCATTGTGCGACGAGGCGGTACGGCACTACTTCGTGACCAACGCGCCCGATCCGGACACGAAGACGCTCAAGCTGGTGAGCGAGGCGTCGTGCCCGTTCGACGTGGAGTATGAGATTCGCAGTGCCGCAAGCCATGAGCCGGGCGACTTCGGCCAGGAGCTCAACAACCTCATGCAGGAGCTGGAACACAGTGTCGCACAGAAAGAAGTCGACCGTCCGGATGTGCAGGCGGTCATGACGGACGGTCCCATCCCCTACGAACACCGCCTGGCAGCCGGGACCGGCAAGTTGGCAGGCATCATCAAGAACGTCCAGGAGGCCTACCTCCAGCGTGAGCAGTTTGCAACGGTGCTCGACCTCAAAGCCGCGGAACGAACCCCGATCTTTGAGATACGCTACCCGGAAAGCAGTGGCAGCAGCAAGATGAGCTTCTTCCTGCGCCTTCGAGCCGTCACGCCCTTCGCCAGCCAGATGGCCAACCTGGTCCGCATCGAGATCCCCGTCATGGGGCTGACCGAGGCCATACACTTGGCCAACCTCGCCTCCGCCATCGCGGTGCACTACTCCAGCAACCTGTGGGGCGACACCAGAGCGCCGCAGAACCTGTATCCCGTGGGAGCACTCGAGACAGCGCTGAAGAAGCGGCTTGGAGACCAGCGCTTTCTGCGCAGCGTCATCATGCGGACGCTCGCCGCCGACGAAACGCCGGCACCAAGACCAGCGCAG
This sequence comes from Coprothermobacter sp., assembly GCA_013824685.1. Lineage (NCBI taxonomy): Bacteria > Pseudomonadati > Coprothermobacterota > Coprothermobacteria > Coprothermobacterales > Coprothermobacteraceae > Coprothermobacter > Coprothermobacter sp. Next base: position 18,727 of record PNOG01000017.1, read on the forward strand.
GCTCCTTCATGTGAGCCATGACCCATCGCGCCGCTGTCGCCGTCCATCCAGGCAGCTCATGAGCTGCCTGGATGCATTTCAGGAACAATACACTATTTGTAGAAAATGGCGAACAAAACACCAGCTACGAAAATATTGATGAACGTAATCGGTACAACCGCCTTCAAATAGTCCTTCCACTCCACATCAACGCCCGCCTTGGACAATATTGAAAGACCAATAACGTTTGCTGACGCACCAATTGGCGTGAAATTTCCTCCTACGTCTGTGCCGAAGCTTACGATCAGTCCCATGCTCAACAACGATACGGCTCCTGCTGGTGCAAGGAGTTTCACGACGGGCACCATAGATGCTGCGAAAGGAACGTTATCAATAACGCCAGAGAGAATGCCTGACATCCAAAGAAGGATACCTTTTGTAAGAAGAGCGCTTCCATTTGAAACGTGCGCGATGGCTTTACTAATCGATCCGATGACCCCGGTCTTTTCCAGCGAACCTATGATGATGAACAGTGTGCTGAAGAACAGGAGCACTTCCCAGTCAATGGACTCCCAGATATTTGCCACCTTCTTCCCATTGAGCATAAGTCCCAGAGAAGCCCCGATAAGTCCTGCATATGCTACCGGCATATTGATCTTTTCATGCAGTATCAGCAGGACGATCGCTACGGCGAAACTGACCATTGATGCGACCATCATGTAATAATCCTTCACGTGCTCCCTGGGGTTCAGGTTTTTCAGGTAATCCGCATCAAACTTCTCCGACTTCTTAAACATCTTCTTGTAAAACAGGACGAAGTACAGCGTATTCAACAAGAGAATCGCCATTGAAATTGGCGCAAGGTACTTGATAAACTGGACAAGGGTGATCCCCAGGCCTGTCCCGAGGATGATGTTTGGAGGATCGCCCATGAGCGTCGCGCTGCCGCCGATATTCGCAGCGGTGATCTGTGAGAGGACAAATGGGACCGGACTCATCTTCAATTTCTTGGCGATTTGTATCGACAAGGCGCTCATAAAGAGAAGGACAGTGATGCTGTCCATAAATGCCGCAAGCAATCCCGTGAGCAGGGCAAACGCGATCAGGACATTGATGGGCACACCTTTCGTAAGCTTGAGGACTTTGACACTCAGGAAATCAAAAAAACCGCTATCTGTCAGCATTCTTACCAGAATGAACATGCCAAAGATAAGCCCAATTGCGTCCCAGTTAATTGAAGTGACAATTTCTCGTGGCTCAAGGACGCCAAGGACGACAAGCAGGAAGGCTCCCACCAGGGAAACGCTTGAGCGCGGCAGGACGTTGAAAATGATGAAAGCGTATACCAGGACGAATATGACCAGTGAAGTTATCTGAGGACTCATATGTCTACGTTATCTCCTTGAAGTCAATCGCAAACCAGCAGGAACGGCTTTGGAAGAAATGCCACAATGAGTCTAATGGTGGGATCAAGCGCAAGAGGACGGAATATGAATCTTAGCTTATAACTCTTTCTTGGTGAGCCTCTACTACCGATGATGATGTCAGCGTTTGAGGCTTGAGACATGACAGAGGAGACTTCTTTGCCGTGCTCGGCAAAACTGAAATCAGCACCCACTTTGGAGTCTGCCAGGATTGACTCGACCCTTGTCTTGACGCTCTCTTTATTGTCGCTTAACACAAGCACGTCTACGGGGCTCTTCCACTGAGCTGCAACTTCGCCTGTTATCCGGGTCGCAAGTTCAGAATACTTGCTACCGGAAGTGGGATGTAGAATTCTTGGGGTTGGATTGGACTTCAAGTCCTCTCCAAGAAGCAACTCGGGGATATTGGAGTGCATGATTATGGAGAATGTCGTCTTGCCCAGCTTGATTTTGTTGGCAGTCATTCCAGCATGAGTCTCCATGACAATGAGGTCAATCTCGTTGTTGCGAGCAAAACCGCAGATCTCATCAACGGGATTCCCGACCTCGGTCTTTGTTGTGAACTGAATCGACCTCTTTTCAAGAAGATCCTCGAGCATCAACAGTGTTTGCTGGCTCAATTCGTTCATTTCCTTGTACACTGCTTTTGCATAGTAACCCGCAAACGAGCCGAGATTGATGATACTGAAAAGGTAGAAGAAAGCATCAGGGAAAAGCGTTGTAGTGTACTCAACTACATCCTTCATGACTTCAGAGTTATCAATGACTATGAGAATCTTCTTGAACATTCGACTGGCCCCCTTGCTTAGGCAATGCCTGGAGTGAGCAATTCTCTAAGATTCGTGCGAATTCTAGATGTGTCTGGGCAAATTGCAAGTTCCTTGAGTCTGCTCTTCCTGGTTCCACTTTTGGCATGTTCAGGACGGCTTTTCTCCCTCGTATCCGTCCTCGTTGTCCCTTGAGGATTTCCCCTCTGCAACACGCGTTCGAGCCCAACGCGACGCCGGCGAGAAACGTCAAGCTGCCGGTGGTCTCCTGCGGTGCCTGGTCACCCATGCCTCGATGATGAACACCAACGCCAGGAGCGCGACGAAGGAAATGACAAGAAGCCACAGCAGGGACATGCCACGGGATCCTTCCGTCCCACTCTGGTCTCCTGAGCCGGGAGAGGAGGGCAGTGTCACCCGGAGCGGCTCGGACATCGGTCCTTCGGCGTCGGCAGAGGTCAGCCCCGTGGCGGCATACAAGTACGTCGCCCCGGACCGGACGTTCGTGTCGACAAATGCGCCTGCTCCAGCCTTCACCGTAGACATGCGGTGATAGACAATGCCAGCTGCGGGCTCTGCGCGCCAGAGGACGAATGACGTCGGCCGGCCTCCGCCTGTACCGGCCTCTAGTCCGAGCCGCACCCTCTCTTTACTCACGTCTTCGAGTCGTAGCACGGGCGGCGCCGGCGCCGGCCGCACCTCGAGACTGAACGTTGCACTGCCCTTGTTCCCGGTACCGTCAGTGGCCTGGACGGTCAGTACATGGCTGCCTTCCGCAAGAGGATCGACGACGGTGAGCGTCCCTTGCAGGGCCGCCGCAGACCAGTCCGCCTGGACTGGGTTGCCGTCGATCGAAGCGGTGAACGTCGACGGCACAATGCCAGCTCCCTGGTCACGACACGCCACGGTCAGTTGTGGCAGTAGCGCGGTCACGACCGGTGGCGTCCCGGACGGGAGCAGCAGCTCGAATGCTGGAGGCAGTGTGTCGGATCCGATACAGTAGCCACCCAGCTGGCTGATCTGCGCCGTGAGCTTCCTCGCCGTCTTGTCGTGCGCTGCCGGCACCGGCGTCCAGCTCCGTGTCCGTAGGTCATAGTGGTAGACCCCAAAGGTCTCAGGGTCGCGCACGCCCACGGCCCCAGCAGTGTAGCTGATGCTCAGCGACGCCGGCTTCGAAAAGATACCGTTCTCCGGCTGCAGCGTGTAGATGCCACCCACGGAGAACCCGGAACCGTCCGAAGGAGCCGCAATCTGAGTCACTCGCTTGGTCGACGTGGCGGCAACCGGAACTACCCACACACCGGGCGCGGCGCCCAATGGCGACAGCAGGATGCTCGTCCCCTTTCCGATGACTGTCGTCGCGCCACCCAGCAGTTCGCCCCCGAGGTCCGCTCCGGTCGACAGGATCGTGTCCGCCGCCGAGGAGAGCAGACCTGTCGCGATATCCCATACCTTGGAAAGGAGTTCGCCGACGACCTTGAGCAGTTCGACGATGACACTCGACAGCGAATCCACCTGGGCACTGAACAGGCTCGTGGGATACGACTCCAGCTTGACCATGCGGCCGATCCGGAGTTCTTTGTCGACCGGAACGAACAGTCCCCGCTCGACTGGATACGACTGATAACGTCCCCAGGTAGGCTTGATGGCCAGATCGACCTCGGTGCCGAGGATATTGACGCCCAGTCCAACCTCGATGCTGGTCGGGTTCTTGTCCTGCGTGACGACGTGTTCATACGGGATCGCGACCGACGAGACGGCATTCACGACACTGTGAAGGATCTCCCCGCAGAACTCCTTGCCAATAACCAGGCGTTGATCACTCAGTGACGCGGCAGTCGGAGCCAGTGCCATGAACTGTGCGATAGCCGCTTCTGTTGCGACGCCGAGTACGGAGCGGTCTACCGTGAGCCTCGTCTCCTGGGACTCACCGCGACCGTCTGGCGGCACCGACATGGTGACGACGAACCGTTCGAACGACGTGTTCAAAGGGTCTACGACGACTTCTGCCGAGACCGCATCGGCGCTGGACCATCCAAGCACCGAGTATCCGAGCGCCTCCAGCACCGAGAACGATACCCCTATCTGGACAGCCGCCTTGCCGCTGACCTCACCTACCCCAGGATATCCTGTGATGGAAACGAGGAACTTCTCACCGACCCCTGCCTTGCCGATACTCACGCCACTGAGGCTCTTGACGCTCGAGGCCCCGCTGGACGTCTTCTTGTCGCTCTTGGCAAGTTCGAGAGCCACGCCCGCCACTTCCCCGGATATGCCAACGGACATTCCGCCAGTGATGTGCTCCATTTCCACGTCGCTGGACAGTGCTGCTGCAATGGCACTCTGCGCTACGCCCATGATGGTCGTGACGCCAGCGCTAGTGACCTGGCTCACCCCACACAGGAGGGCAAGCGCTGCCATCAGCTTGTCGGTGGTGGAGCACTCCGATGGCTGATTGAACAGGGTGGCAAAGTCGATGAACGTGCCGACGGTTGCCTTGGCCGACGCATCGGCCGCCTTGGCCTGCACGGTACCGAACCGCACCTTGCCGAGGTCTCCCTGGACGCCGATCGCCGCCTCTGCCGACATGCTGTCGGTCACCGACATCGAGCCGTCACCATCTCGAGCTGGATCACCGGCAGTCCTTGTCACGACCATGCCCCCGCCTTGCTGGGCAGCCCCAAAGACGCCACCTCCGATGCCGAGTCCCACTTTCCCCGCAATGCCGCTTCCCATCATCCAGTTCGTCGACCACGAGAGCGGCAAAACATCGGTTGCGAAGTCAGGAGCACTGGACAGCACACTGCGGCGACCATTCACGCGCACACGGTCGATGGTGAGTGTGCTGTCCCAGTGCTGCACCTTGGCAGTCCGCGGCACGAAGAAGCTGAAGGAGATCTCCCCGTGTTCATCCGAAGTGGCCGTCCGTGCAGTATTCGAGAACGGGCCATAGTAGCGCAGCTCCGCGCCGGTGACGGTCTTGCCCTCAGCATCCAGCACCGTGTAGTACCGGTACATTGTCCCACCCTGCATGATGGACGAAGGAGTGATTGGGTCGGCAGGATACAGTGGCAGCAGGGTCAGCGTCGCGAGGGCAGTCCCCTCGACCTCGGTGCCAGCAAGTCCCGCATCCGACGGCGATACCTGCATATCCCCGACATCGCACGTGACGGTCTGAGAGGTCCTGGTAGACGCCGCCGACGTGACCGTCGGGTGCTCGATACGAACGAGCCGGGCGTTTCCGATATCGACCCGTGTCAGGTAGCTGCCCAGCTTCCCTGCCGAGCCGTCTGCCCCCATGCGGATGACGAACGCGTCCCAGTCTGATGTGTTTGTACGGTTGCTCGTGGCTGCCCAAGCCAAGCCCCCGTCGTCCATTGCGATGACGGCCCCAGGGCGACCAGCCGCAGTGAAGACCTCGCGGTCGACCGTCGACATCCAGGCAACATCTCCCCCGGCGGTCAACTTCATCGCGAGGCCATCATATCCGTAGTCCTCGTGTTCACTGAACTCGGTCGTGGCCCCTACGAGGACAAGGCTGCCGTCAGAACCCACGTCGATGCCCTGCAGGCCGGCATCAGCGCTACCTTTCCTCAGCCCACCGACCCATGTGGTCCACTGCACGGCTCCGCCCGTGTCCAACTTGATGACGTTTGTCCCAAAGCAACCTTGGGAGTAGCGCCACTGACACAGGACAAGGCCCGTGGATGTCATGATCATGTTTATCATCTGGCCATACGAAGACGTCGGCGTCGTAGTGTCTTCATAGGCGAGCGAGCGCTGGACCTTGCCATCCGCGCTCAGCCACAGCAGCCCGACTGTATGTGTCCCGTCCGTCTGGTCCGGCGACGTCGCACCGAGGAGGAATCCTCCGCCGGGAAGCGCGAGAACACGCGCACCGATGAATTGCTGCAAGGCATACGCCTTCGTCCAGATTGCCGTGCCGTCCGACTTCAGCCTACAGAGGAAAACGCGGTAATCGTACGTGACCCCGCAGGCGGCAAACCCCCCGTCCGCAAGCTGCACTGCATCCGTGAAAGCGGTCACATGCCACGCGTCGGATGCCGTGTGGACCTGGTAGCTGTGTGCCCACCGGACCGTCCCGGAGTCGTTGAGCCGCACAAGCTCCTGCCCTCGGAAGACCAGCATCCCACTGGGGGTGCAGGTGATCGCCCTTATGATCTCGTCTGCATTGGTGCCACCAGTGCCGTAGGTGTTGCTCCACCGTACGTCGCCGTCGGGGCTCAGACGCGTGACGAACAGGCCTCCATCCAGCGTCCCTGTGACGGCGATGTCGCCGTCAGGCATCCGCAGGATCCCTTTGCCGAATGCGCCACCGTTGCCACCATAGGTCCGCGCCCAGGTCGACGTAGCGTCCAGCCGGGCAACGGGCGGCACCGCGGCGGCGGTCAGGACGAGAACCAGAAGCATACAGACGTTCCTGCGCCAGTTCAGGTTCCAGCGTGCGGAACATGTTCGCGGTGTTGCACTCCACAGGCTATGCATACTCCACCCCCTGCACCGATCTCGACGCTCAGACGCTGCCTCGTATTGCCAGCATGCTAGCAGGAATGCCGGGGCGATACAAGAGCTCTCCGACGCGTGACGCCGGCGCGGCGCGCGCTATACTGGCGTGACAGCATCCTTGGAGGCGAGATGACATATCCACAACCGTTGAGCGTTCGCAGCATGCATAGACCGATCCGTGTCCGGTTCTCTTCATCCCCATGAAGCTAACAGCACTGCACATCACTGCGCGGCAAGCGGCCGACTTCGCCCTGGCACGGGGTGGCATCTCGCAGCCGTTCGACGAGCCGCTTGCGGCCGTCCGTGCCATGGTCGCCGTCCAGGCGCAGTATGCCGCATCCATCCCATTTGCGGTCCATGCCCGCTGCCCGTCGGCCCCGCGCGCGTGGGCCGACCGTGCGCTGGCTCACGACCGGTCGCTCGTCAAGACGTGGTGTCTTCGCGGCACCCTGCATACGCTGGCGACTGAGGACCTCGCCCTCATGGTCGGCTCATTTGGCGAACGGTATCACCTCGCAGTCGAGCGGGTGATGCTGCGCATGTGCGACATGGATACCGTCGCATGGCATCGCGTCGAGCAGGACGTCCTGCATGCGCTCGCAGGGGGACCACTGGACCGCACGGCGCTCCACGCAGCCGTCCCCCGACTCCGGGACGTACCGTGGTCAGGCTGGGGCGAAGACGTGAAAGGGCTTGCGTACCAGGGAGACCTTCTCATGGTTGGCAGCAAGGGCTCGAGGCCTGTCTTTGCCCGCCGTGACAACTGGCTGCCCGACCTGCACTTCCGTCCGCGCACGCGCATCAAGTCCCTCGAGGAGCTGCTGGTCCGCTATCTGCGGACGTTTGCCCCGGCGACCCTCAGCGACTTCGCCCACTGGACGGGCCTGCCTGTGGCCACGGTGCGCGACACCGCCACCCGGGCAGCCACACTCCTGGTGCCCGTGGCTGTCGAAGGCCGCAGCTCTCCCCTGCTGGCCCTGGCGGAGGACGCGGATGTCCTTCAGAAGCCTCTACCCGACGCTCCAGCAGTCACCTTCCTGCCCAAGTTTGACGCCATGCTTCTTGCCTGGAAAGATCCATCCCGCGTTCTCGACGGCGGAGATCGTGACGCCGTGTTCCGCCCGGCGGGTCAGATCGAAGCCGTCGTCCTTCTCCACGGACACGCGGCGGCAACCTGGCGTGTAAAGCAAGGGGCGAGCGCAATACACGTCACCGTCGCGCCCGTCCGGCACGTGAGCAGCGTTGCACGGCGGCAGGTCGAGGCCGCCTTCGAGCATCTGGGCGCCTGGTCGGGCGCGCGCAGAACAGCGGTGTCCTGGCAGGACTGATTTAGTGGAACAGGCGCGCGATGTTCCCGACCACGACGCCGACCCACAGGAAATCGGCGTCGCTCCAGGTCGTGTTCAGCGTGCTCAGTTGTGGCCCGAGCAGCGGCAGCAACAGTGCGGGCAGGATGCTGATGATGACACCGTTGGCGAACCCGCCCAAGACCGCGCCCTTGCGTCCGCCCGTCGCATTGCCGAAGATGGCAGCCGTTGCACCGGTGAAGAAGTGCGGCACAAGGTTGGGGATGATGATCGGCAGGCGCAGCGCCTGCAGGAGAACCATGCACAGAACACCGGCGGCCAGAGACGACAGGAACCCGATCATCATCGCCGTCGGCGCTTTTGGGAACGTGACAGCAACATCGAGTGCCGGTTTGGCGTTGGGGACGATCTTCTCGCCGATCCCCCGGAAGGCGGGTGTGATCTCGGCCAGGGTCATGTTGACGCCGATGACGATGATGGCCATGCCGGCGGCGAATGTCATCGCCTGGACAAATGCAAAGACCAGCGGATGCTGGGTGACCCCCAGCGTATCCCGCACGAAGGTGGAGCCTGCTTTGAGCGTGACCACCATGAAGAGAACGGTCATGACTAGTCCCGAGGAGATCAGTGAATCACGCAGGAAGTCGAGCCCTTTGGGCAGCCTGATGTTCTCGGTCGACTGGTTCCTGTCGCCGAACCACTTGCCCAGCAGTCCAGCGACGATGTATGACAGCGACCCGAAATGACCGACGGCGACCTCGTCTCCTCCCATCACCTGCCGCATGAACGGTTGAGCCAGTGCAGGCATCAGCGTCATGACCGTGCCCAGAAGAACGGAAGCCACCACCGTGACCCAGACCCCGGGTATGCCGGCTGCCGTCAGCACGGCGACCAGCAGGATAGCCATATAGAGTGTGTGATGACCGGTGAGAAAGATGTACTTCCACTTCGTCACACGCGCCAGAACAACATTGAACAGGAAACCGAAGATCATCACCCATCCCGGCTGCGAACCCAGAGCTTTGAGCGCGATTGCGATGACGGCTTCGTTGTTGGGCAGGACCCCACGGATGTGAAACCCGAACTGCAGCATCTGCCCCAGATAGTTCAGTGAGCTGATGAGTGTGGCCGCGCCGACACCGAGCACCAAGAAGCCAACGATCGTCTTGACAGTGCCCATCAGCACTTCACTGAACGATTTGTGCAGAACGACCAGGCCGACGAGTGCGACCATACTGACTAGCACCGCCGGCGTGCCCACAAAGTCCCTGATGAACGTGAATACTGACTGCATACCTGTCTCCTCCACCTGTCAACGTCTACAGATTGTCACCGATGTACCCTCGGGGCACAGACTCCTATTGTACAAGTCCTGCCGCACTCGGCAACCCGTGCGCTTTCATGGGACGCGCAACCATGAAGCGATTTTTGTTGACTCCACTATACTGACAGCAGGACTCAGGCAGAGTCTCACGCTGGAATGAAGGAGTTCCTATGATGATCAACGAAACCAGACACCGCGCAATTCTACAGGGCATCGCTCACCGTGTGATGCTCGAGCGGGGACTGCTTCCTGACTTCTCGGCAGAGGTACTGGCCGAACTGGACAGGATCACGGCACCCGCTGTCTCGGAGGGTGCAGGCCTCCATGACCTCAGGAACCTTCTGTGGTCTTCCATCGACAATGATGACTCGCTCGACCTGGACCAGCTTACGGTCGCGGAAGCCATGCAGGATGGAACCACCAGGATTCTCGTCGCCGTGGTCGACGTCGATGCTCTTGTCAAGGCCGGGTCCGCAATCGACGGCCACGCGCGCACCAACACGACGTCTGTGTACACCGCTGCAGAGAAGTTCGCCATGCTTCCCGACAGGCTGTCAACCGACCTCACCTCTCTCAATCAGGATCAGGATCGCCTGGCCATCGTCGTCGACATGGTCGTCGGCGCAGACGGCACTCTCCGGGGATCCGATGTCTACCGGGCCGTCGTCCGCAGTCACGCCAAACTGGCGTATAACAGTCTCGCAGCATGGCTGGAGGGAACCGGACCGATGCCACAACCGGTCGCGGCCGTACCCGGCCTGGCCGAGAACCTGTCGCTTCAGGACAGGATTGCCCAGCGCCTGAAGAACCACCGCCATAACCTCGGTGCGCTCAGCCTGCAGACCATCGAGGCAAGGCCGCTGTTCAAGGGCGATACAATCAGTAGTCTCCAAGTCAAGCAGAAGAACCGTGCCACTGAGCTCATCGAGGATTTCATGATCGCGGCCAACGGCGTCACGGTTCGCTTTCTCGCCGCCCACAAGTTCCCATCGATCCGCCGCGTGGTGCACACGCCCAAGCGCTGGGACCGCATCGTCGAAGTAGCCGCCGAGCATGGATTCGACCTTCCCCGCACTCCCAATTCAAAGGCGCTCGAGGACTTCCTGACCAGTGCGCAGGCGGCTGATCCGGTGACGTTCCCCGACCTGTCCCTCACGATCATCAAGCTCCTGGGGCCTGGCGAATATGCTGCAGAACTGCCAGGAGCGAATGCCGAGGGACACTTCGGCCTTGCTGTCCGGGACTACACCCATTCGACCGCGCCCAACCGCAGGTACCCGGACCTCGTGACTCAGCGCCTGCTGAAGGCAGTGCTCGGCGGGAGGCGTGCATCATATGGCATCGACGAGTTGACCGAACTGGCAGCCCACTGCACTGAGCAGGAAGATGCCGCCAATAAGGTGGAACGGCAGGTGGGCAAGTCTGCCGCGGCACTGCTCATCGGATCCCGGATCGGCGAACGGTTCGACGCCATCGTGACTGGCGCTGCTGCCAAGGGAACGTGGGCGCGACTGCTCACCCTTCCGGTCGAAGGCAGGGTGGTCCACGGCTTCAAAGGACTGGATGTCGGCCAGCGCACCCGGGTCCAGCTTCTCTCGGTAGATGTCGACAGGGGATTTATCGATTTCAAGAGGGTCCGTCGCTAGAAACGGGAGTTGAGACATCAGCTGACGGATGACGGCCCGGCATCAGATTGTCGTCCGTCAGCAGCGACTGTGCCCTCTTTCCGGCAAGACCGCCGCGTCATCTGTGAAGGGAAGCGCTTGCACGCCAACACGACTTTCATATACTTTTCAAGGGTCACGTGCCCCGTTACTCAGACAATGGGGGAACAGTATGCTCAAAGGCAGGCACCTGCTTGACCCGACGGACTTCAGTCCTGGGGAGCTCGACGAGATTTTCGACTTCGCTGACCAGATCATTCAATCTCCCGCTCAATTCAATCATCTCTGTGACTCCTCCATTCTCGCAACACTCTTCTACGAACCCTCCACGCGTACCCGTTTCAGCTTTGAGGCTGCCATGCTCCGTCTTGGCGGCAACGTTGTCGGCTTCTCCGAACCCAGCTCAAGCTCAGTCGCCAAGGGCGAAAGCGTTGCCGACACCATCCGCACGGTGGCGTGCTACGCTGACATCATCGTCATGCGTCACCCCAAGGAGGGGGCACCGCGCATCGCCAGTCAGTATTCCCCCGTTCCCGTCATCAACGCGGGCGACGGCGGCCACCTGCACCCGACGCAAACGCTGACGGACCTCCTGACCATCCGCTCGGTGAAGCACCAGCTGACGGGGCTCACCATCGGCTGCTGCGGGGACCTCAAGTTCGGCCGCACTGTCCATTCTCTGCTCAAGGCCACCTCACGCTACCCGGGCAACCGGTTCGTGCTCATCTCCCCCAAAGAACTGCGCGTCCCCGACTACGTCACCGCAGACCTGGCCGCCAAAGGCACGGCGTACCAGGAGGTCGAACGCCTCGACGAGGTCATCGGCGACCTGGACATCCTGTACATGACCCGTGTCCAGAAGGAACGCTTCTTCAACGAAGACGACTACGTCCGTCTCAAGGACGTCTACATTCTGAATGCCGAGAAGATGCGACTGGCCCGCAAGGACATGATCGTCATGCACCCGCTGCCGCGCGTCGGCGAGATCGCCTACGACATCGACGACGACCCGCGCGCCTACTACTTCAAGCAGGCGAAATTTGGCATGTATGTGCGCATGGCCCTGATTTCGAAACTGCTGGGGAAAGCACCCCTCACCTTGGACGAAAGGGCTCGGGGGGTGAGCTGAGATGTTGACCATCACGAGCATCAGGAATGGCATCGTCATCGACCACATCCGCGCAGGCCTCGGCATCCGTATGTTCTATCAGCTGGGTCTGGACAAGGCCGACTACTCGGTCGCCCTCATCATGAATGCGGCCAGTACACGCCTCGGGCGCAAGGATATCATCAAGATCGAGAACAACGTCGACTTTGATGTCACGATGCTGGCGCTCATCGACCCGAACGTCACCATCAACGTCATCGAAGACGAGCACATCGTGCGCAAGGTGAAGCCCGAGCTGCCGGAGCGGGTCGAGGACATCATCAAGTGCAAGAACCCGCGCTGCATCACGTCCGTCGAGAAGTACGTGCCGCACGTCTTCACGCTGGTGAACCGTGAACTCGGCCAGTACCGTTGCCAGTACTGCGACGAGATCTATACCGTCGGCCAGGACTGAGGGAAGATGGTATCTGACACCACATCGCTCCTGATACATGGGGCACGCGTGGTCAGAAGCACCCCTTGCCTTGGACAAAAGGGCTCGGGGGATTCCGTCCAGGACGGAGCAATGGACATCCTTGTCCGGGGTGGCGTCATCACCGCCGTCGAGAGGGGAATCTCCTCTGACGACGCCGCACTCGAAGCGGGCGGGCTCACGTGCCTGCCCGCTTTTTGCGACCTGCACGCCCACTTCAGGGATCCCGGGTTGACGCACAAGGAAGACCTCACGAGTGGCAGCCGCGCGGCTGCGCATGGTGGCTATACGGCCGTCAACCTCATGGCGAACACAAAACCTGTCATCAGCAGCAGGCTGCAAGTGCAGGACGTGCTGAACCGCGCGGCCTCCATTGGCCTCGTCGACGTGCACCAGTGCGCATCCATCACGCGCGACATGAACGGGCAAACGGTCGATCACCTCGAGACCCTGGGCCATGCTGTCCGCATCATCAGCGACGACGGCCGCGACGTCATGGACGCCCGGGTCATGCTGCAGGCGATGACAACCGCATCACACCTTGGTCTGACAGTCATGTGCCACTGCGAAGACATGAACCTCTCCGGCACTGACTATCGTCTGGCCGAAGACCTGATGACGCAGCGCAACATCGAGCTGGCGCGCGCGGCCGGCTGTCGTCTGCACATCGCACACGTCAGCACCGAGGGCTCCATGCGCGCCGTCATCGCAGCCAAGGAACGAGGGCAGGCGGTCACGTGTGAAGTCACCCCGCACCACCTGGCACTGACCAGCGCAACCAGTTACCGCGTGAACCCCCCGCTGCGGACACAGCAGGATGTGGACTTCCTGATCCGTGCCGTGGAACAAGGGTGGGTCGACGCCATCGCCACCGACCACGCACCCCACACGGCGGATGACAAAGCCGCCGGCGCTCCGGGTATGGTAGGTCTGGAAACGGCCTTCGGCGTCTGCTACACGACGCTGGTCCGCCCAGGGCACATCACGCTCGCACGGCTTACCGAACTCATGAGCAGAAATCCGGCACGCATCCTGGGCTTGAACAAGGGCTGCATCGCTCCCGGCTATGATGGAGACCTCGTGCTCGTCGACCTCAACACCCCGTGGACCGTCGACGCCATGACATTCGCGAGCAAGGGGCACAACACCCCATTCGACGGCCAGACGCTGGTCGGCCGCGTGATCATGACCATCCGGGCGGGGAGAATCGTTTACGATGATACCACATCAAACCAGGAGGTACGCCAATGATCGTCGACAAATTGTTTGATGCAGTAGCGATGCGCGGCCCCGTCTGCGTCGGGCTGGATACCGCCCTTGAGTACCTGCCGGAGCAGTTCCGCGCAGGATTCACGGGTCCCGGCGAGGCCCTGTTCCAGTTCAACCGGCGTATCGTGGACGCCACCATGCCAAGCTGCGCATGCTTCAAGCTGCAGATCGCCTACTACGAGGCACTGGGGCTGGAGGGGCTGCGCGCCTACGCCATGACACTGCGATACATCCGCAGCAAGGGCTGTATCGCCATCGCAGACATCAAGCGAGGTGACATCGCCGCAACCGCCCAGATGTATGCCAGGGCACACTTCGAAGGTGAGTTCGAGGCCGACTACGTGACCCTCTCGCCGTACATGGGCATGGACAGCATCGAACCCTGGCTGCCCTGGGTCCAGGACCATGAGAAGGGCCTCTTCGTCCTCATTCGCACAAGCAATCCGGGGGCCGTGGACATCCAGTATCTCGAGCAGAAGTCCGGCGCTCGCGTCTACACCGAGGTCGGTCGGCGTGTCGCCGAGCTTGGGGCACACACCATCGGCGCATGCGGCTACAGCAGTGTCGGGGGCGTCGTCGGCTGCACCCACGTGGAGGAGGCGCAGGCGCTGAGACAGCAGCTGAGCACTGTCTTCTTCCTGGTCCCTGGCTACGGCGCCCAGGGCGGCACGGCTGCCGACGTTGCACTGTACCTCACAAATGGCAATGGTGGCGTCGTCAACTCCAGCCGCGGCATCTTGCTCGCATGGAAGAAACGGGAAGACGGAAGCACCCCTCAGAAGCACCCCTCGCATGGGAATAAAGTGCTCGGGGGCCTTGAAGAACACCTCGCATCTTGGACAAAAGGATGCGAGGGACAAAAGGGCTCGGGGGGTGCTGCGCACTTCGACTCCTGTGCAGCAGCCGAAGTGGAACGCATGCGCGCCGACATCGTCAGCGCGGTAGCGGCAGTCCCAAAATGACCACACCTTCCCCCGTCTTCACAACCATCCCGGTGCTCTCGCACGAGCAGCTCACCAGCGACGTCTGGAGGCTGACGGTCGACACGCCGGCCGCTGGCGCCCCTGGTCAGTTTTATCTCGTGCGAGCGTGGGGACACGACCCTCTCCTGTCACGACCACTAAGCATTCATGACGTCGGACCGGGGATGGTCAGCTTCCTCTACCAGGTACGCGGAAAGGGGACCGAGCTGCTGACACATTTGGCGCCGGGCGACACGCTCACCGTCACTGGGCCACTGGGCCACGGGTTTCGTACCGAGGACCTCCACGGAAACGTCGCCATCGTCACCGGCGGCATCGGGATCGCCCCGGCGCTCTACCTGGTCCGATCACTGCCAGAGTGTCACGTGACGGTCGTCGCCGGATTCCGCCACGAGGTCTACGGCCTGTCCGAGTTCCGGCTCCTGGGCACGGACGTGCTGGTCGCGACCGAGGACGGCTGCCAGGGTGCAGGGGGCTTCTGTACCGACATCTTTGACCCCACCGCATTCGACACGGTCCTGGCGTGCGGACCGACCCCCATGATGGCCCGCGTGGCCGACCTCTGCGCAAGGGCCGGTGTGCCCTGCCAAGTCTCGCTCGAAGCACATATGGCGTGCGGCGTCGGCGCCTGTCTGGTCTGCCCATGCGCGACAGTCGTCGGCAACAAGCGCGTCTGCGCCGACGGTCCAGTGTTTGACGCAGCGGAGGTGATCTGGCATGCTTGAGACAACCCTGTGCGGCATCACGCTCAAGAACCCCGTCATCGCGGCATCCGGCACCTTTGGCTTTGGCGCCGAGTACGGGCAGCTGTTCGATGTCGGCAGGCTGGGCGGCATCTGCACCAAGGGTCTCACCCTGCATCCACGCGAGGGCAACCTCGGCCTGCGCGTGTGGGAGACACCCGCCGGCATGATGAACTCAGTGGGTCTCCAGAACCCTGGCATCCCAGGATTCCTGGAGCGCGAGCTGCCGCGCATGCGCACGCTGGGCACTGTCGTCATCGCCAACGTCGGCGGGGGTGACCTGGAGGAATACGTCGAAGGCGTCCGCCTGCTCTCCAATGCCGAGGGCGTCGACATCGTCGAACTCAACATCAGCTGCCCCAATGTGCACGAAGGCGGCATGGCCTTCGGCATCAACAGCGACGTGGCAGCGGGCGTCGTCACGGCGGTTCGCCGCGTGTGCAGCAAGCCACTCATGGTTAAACTGTCTCCCAACGCCGAAGACATCACGGCGATGGCGGTCGCCTGCGAACAGGCGGGAGCTGACGCTGTCTCGCTGGTCAACACCTTCAAGGCCCTGGCAATCGATATCCACACCCGCAAACCGGTCTTCGACAATGTGACCGCCGGCCTTTCCGGTCCGTGCATCAAGCCCATCGCCCTGCGCATGGTCTGGGAAGTGGCCCGTGCCGTCCACATCCCAGTCGTCGGCATCGGGGGCATCACCACCTGGGAGGACGCCCTCGAGTTCATCATGGCCGGCGCGACCGCGGTGCAGGTCGGCACCGCAACCTTCGTCAAGCCGACCGCCATGCAGGGCATCGTGGCTGGCCTCGAACGCTACTGTACAGCCGAGCACCTGACCAGCCTCGCGACCGTCCGTCACATCTTGTAACAGGGGACAGTCGTAGTTGTTGTAACATCCTATGGAGGATACCATGACAACTGACGAACTCGTTTTGAACGAACTCAAGGAAACTGGAGCCCTGCTCCAGGGGCATTTCCTGCTCTCGTCCGGCAGGCACAGCGACCGCTATGTCCAGTGTGCGCGTCTCCTGCAGTACCCCGATCGCGCGGCCCGTGTTCTGGCAGTCGCGGCCGAACAGTTCCGCCCGGTCCCCTTCGACCTCATCGTGGGTCCTGCCATGGGCGGCATCATCGTTGCATATGAGCTGGCGCGCCAGCTAGGCAAGCCCGGCATTTTCGCGGAACGTGAGAATGGCATCATGTCCCTGCGCCGCGGCTTCGCCATCGCCGAAGGCACCCGCTGCATCATCAGCGAAGACGTCGTCACCACGGGCAAGTCTTCGGAGGAGACCGCGAACGTCATCCGTGAGTGCGGCGGCGAGGTCGTCGGTATCGCATGCATCGTCAACCGCAGCGCCGAACTCATCCAGTACCCCGTCTGGAGCGCCATCCGCCTCACCATCGAGAGCTGGTCCGCAAACGACTGCCCGCTCTGCAAGCAGGGGACCCCATGGGTGAAGCCGGGAAGCAGGGGGAATGCCTGACCTGTTACAACAACTACGACTGTCCCCTGTTACAGGTGCGCTTGACAGAAACGTCCGGTCCGCTACGCTAGCTCTCAACTCCTCGGTGGCGGAAGCCCCGGGGGATCCGCAACAGAGGGGATAACAATGGAGCGAACGAGAGCAGTTGTGTGTGGAGCAACAGGGATGGTCGGTCAAATCTACGTCGCGATGCTGTCAGACCACCCCTGGTTCGAGCTTGTGGGCGTCGCCGCCAGTGAACGGTCGGCCGGGAAGCAGTACGGAGACGTCGCACGCTGGTACATCCCTGGAGACATCCCGGCCAGCGCGCGCAGTATGACCGTCCTTCCCTGTACCGCCGAGGCCATCGCCGCAACGGGCGCAACACTCGTCTTCTCCGCACTGCCCAGCGACGTGGCCGGCCCCGTCGAGCGGTCGCTTGCGGACGCAGGGATGGCGGTCGTCGCAGACACCGCGTCACACCGTATGGACGCAGACGTTCCACTCATCGTCCCCGAGGTCAACGCCGACCACCTGGAAGCATTGTCCGTCCAGCGCAAAGAGAGCAAGAGGGGATTCATCGTCACCGGCCCCAACTGCAGCACCGCGGGGCTGGTCCTGTCGCTCAAACCTCTCCAGCTGGCGTTCGGTATTCGACGGGTCGTCGTCGTGACGATGCAGGCCCTGTCGGGCGCCGGGTATGCCGGGGTGCCTTCGATGGCCATCGTCGACAACCTTATCCCTTACATCAAGGGCGAAGAGGAGAAGATGGAGCGAGAGACCCAGAAGATGCTCGGCTCCTGGTTGGACGGGGCCTTCCAGCCGGCTGACATCCCCGTCAGCGCTTCATGCAACCGTGTCGCCGTGCTGGAGGGACACACCGAGTCCGTTCTGGTGGAACTCGACCGTCCGGCGTCCCCCGAAGAGGTCGAGCGGGTGATGTGCAGCTTCCAGGGGGAACCCCAGCACCTGCAGCTCCCCACGGCTCCCGGTCACCCCATCATCGTGCACTCCGAGTCTGACCGCCCCCAGCCACGCCTTGACCGTCTGGCCGGCGAACCAGCACGAGCCCGCGGCATGGCGGCGGTCGTGGGACGCGTCCGCAGCGATCCTGCATTCGCAACGGGGATCAAGTACACGGTCCTGTCTCACAACACCATCCGGGGCGCCGCGGGCAATGCCGTCCTGACCGCCGAACTGCTGGTGGCGAAGGGTCTCCTGTGAAGACTGTCGTGATGAAGTTTGGCGGTGTCCTCGTGCAGGACGCCCCGGCCATCATGCACTCAGCCCAGCTGGTCGTGCAGGCGGTGCACCAGAATACTCGTGCCGTCGTCGTGGTCTCCGCCATGGCCAGCGTCACGGACGGACTCCTCGACCTGGCCGACAAAGCGCGCCAGGGGCATGGAGACGAGGTCACGCAAGCGGTGGACCTCCTCGAGAGGCGGCACGAGGACGCGGTCCAGACGGTCTTCAGCTCGACTCCTGCCATGGCTGTCCAGCCGGTGGTGGACGAAGAGCACGTATTGTTCCTGTCGCTCAGGCAGGCACTGGCGGGCGTCGCCATGCTGCACGAACTCACGCCCCGTTCGCGCGACCTCATCGTCTCGTTTGGCGAGCGCTGCTCTGCCCCCATCATGTCCGCAGCTCTCCGCGCGGCCGGTCTGACGTCAAAGTCGCTGACCGGCGGCGAGGCGGGGATCGTGACCGACGACACCTTCGGCAGCGCCGCGCCCCTGCTGGACGTCGCCAGGAGAACCGTTCCACGCGCCCTGACGCCTCTGCTGGACCGCGGGCTTACCCCTGTCGTCACCGGGTTTGTCGGAGCCGACGACGAAGGGGTCATCACGACACTGGGCAGAGGCGGGTCGGACTACACGGCCACCATCCTGGGCGCATGCCTGCCCGCCGACGAGGTATGGATCTGGAAAGAAGTCGACGGCGTCATGACCGCTGATCCGAAGCTCGTCCCGGATGCCGTCCGTGTGCCGGCCCTTTCGTATCGCGAGGTCATGGAGCTGGCCTGGTTTGGTGCTAGGGTCCTCCATCCCATGACGGTCGCGCCCGTCCAGGAGGCCGGCATCCCCATCCGCATCCGAAGCGCCTTCCTGCCGTCGTCTCCCGGCACCATCGTGCGCGCCGACGCGCCCGAAGCGGGTCCCGTCAAGGCGGTAACCTCGATCCGAAAGCTCACGGCGCTGACGATCGGTGGGGCAGCAATGGTCGGCACGTCGGATGTCGTCAGCAGGGTCTTCAGCCTCCTCGCAGCCGCTCAGCTCCCCGTCCTGATGATCTCGCAGAGCTCATCGATGGCCAATGTCTCACTGGTCATGACCCAGCCCGACGCCGAACACGCGACACGCCTGCTGCGCAAGGAATTCGCCGGCAGCACGGTCATCCGGGACATCACGGCGACGTCACATGTCGCCATCGTCGCCGTCGTGGGTGACGGCATGCGCGGTACACCCGGTGTCGCCGCCCGCCTGTTCACCTGCCTGGCTTCCGAAAACATCAATCTGCTCATGATCGCCCAGGGCTCCAGTGAAGTCAACATTTCGGTCCTCATCACCGAGAAAGAGGCTCCGCGGGCCGTGCGCGCGGTTCATGCCGCATTCGGCCTGGCGAGGGCGACGTAGCTAGGCGTCAGGACCAAGCTTTCCGGCCGCCACAGGGCTTTTCGCCAGCTTCCAGGTCCTTGTCATCGAATGGGACACCGGGGCGAACGACAAACATGCCCTCGACTACATCACGCACTACAGCCGTATCGGCGGCTACGAGGGGGTTCAGCAGTATCCCCGAAGTCATCGGCCCACCACTGGCATCGCGAATCTTTCTGTGCTCGCCGGCCAACCTCAACGGCAACGAAGTCGTCGACGTCCTGGACCTCAGCATACTGATGACCGTGTGGCGTCCCTGAGCAGCCGTATCATATGCAACCTTCTGACACCAACTGGGATATCTATACTGATGACCATGGGTGTCCCTGGGCAGTTGCACCTGTGCCTGACAAAGCACGAATGTGGCGACTGCATGTGAAAGCGGTCCTGAGCCGCCTCCATGAAACACTTGACATTATTTTTGCGGGTTTCATAGTTGTTATATGGTGTTTTCAAATGCTGAACGGGAAGCTGCTTCGTTGGATGCTTGTTGAAGGGAGCCATGCATAACAAGCAAGAACCAGGGGTTTGGTGGAGTTTTCGTTCATACCAACGTCTGTGTGGGCCCTTGCCCACAAGTGTCGCCACATTCTCGATGCTGGCGGCCCATCCTAGAGGGGAGGAACGTATGAGGAGAGTTCTCGCAGCACTTGTCGCACTATCCCTGGTTGTTTCCATGTTCACCGGGGTCTTCGCACCGATGCGCGCAACAAGAGCGGCCTCGGTAGTGAATCTTGGCACGGCGGGTGACTTCGTGATTCTGGCCAAGACAGCCATCACGACCACAGGAGCCACTTCAATCAGCGGCGATATTGGCATCAGTCCTGCGGCCGCGAGTTCTATGGCTGGGTTTGGACTGGTCATGGACAGCACGAATACCTTCTCCACGTCATCCCTGGTGGATGGAAAGGTATATGCGTCCAACTATGCGCTGCCCACCCCGACCAAAATGTCCACGGCCGTATCCGATATGGAAGCAGCATACACAGCTGCGGCCGGACAGTCAGCCGACGTCACCGAGCTGGGCGGCGGAACGGTCGCCAATAGGACTCTGGTTCCCGGCGTCTACAGGTGGTCTACGCCAGTGACGATAACCACGGACCTCACACTTGCAGGTGGCCCGAACGATGTCTGGATCTTCCAGATTGCCCAGACTCTCGACCTTGCTGCCGGTATGAAGATCCTCCTGAGTGGTGGAGCACAGGCCAAGAACGTCTTCTGGCAAGTCGCGGGAGCTGTGAACCTCCTGGCGGGCTCGCACTTTGAGGGGATCATACTGGCCCAAACCAACATTGCCATGAGAGCAGGCGCAACATTCAACGGCAGGCTACTCGCACAGACTGCAGTCACACTCATCAGCACCACGGGCGATGCTCCTGCTGCCACTGGGGCATCCGGCACCATCACCATCATCAAGAACACCGTCCCGAACGGGCCACAGGACTTCAGCTTCACGATATCGAACGGCCAGGACACAGCGAGCTTCACTCTGGACGATGATGCTGATCCCACTTTCTCCAATATGGAGAGTATCGGCGAACTCTCCCCCGGCACCTACACCATTACGGAGCAGGCAGTCTCCGGCTACTTCCTCATCGGCATAACCGGCGCCACCTCGTTCAACCTGAGTACGAGGACGGCCACCGTCACGCTGGTCGCAGGAGCCGCGGTCTCGTCGGCCACGGTCAGGTTCACCAACATGCAGAGCGGGACCATCACCATCATCAAGGACACGGTTCCGAACGGGCCGCAGGACTTCAGCTTCACGATGACGAGCGACTCGACTCAAACGACCTTCAATCTGGACGATGATGCTGATCCCACCCTCCTCAACTGGGCGCTCTTCGGTGGTCTCCTCCCTGGGACCTACACCATTACAGAGGCGCCAGTTGTTGACTACGTCCTCACTGGCATTGCCGGCGCCACGTCGTCCGACCTGGGCACAAGGACAGCCACCGTCACGCTGACCGTAAACATGCCCTCGGGCACGGTTACATTCACCAATGCGCTCGGCGTCCCGGGCATCCACCTGGTCAAGTCCGTGAATCCCACGGGGGCAGTCTTCCCGGGCACTCGCCTGACCTACACGCTGAGCTACAGCAATACCGGGACTGCGGGCACCATGCTGACCATCACCGACGTCCTGGACGGCTGGCTGGATGAGACAACCCTCAACGCTGGCTGGGGAGTGTACAACAACACAACCAGGACCATCACCTGGACTGTGTTGGTCCCCGCTGGAGCCAGTAGTGCCGTCACGTTCTCTGTGAACGTCCGGTCCGTCCTCGACATGTTCCTGATGATCTACAACACCGGTCTGTATAGTGCGACTCCTGGTGGCACGGGCCATTCGAATACAGTCGAGACACCGGTCCTGCCGATCGTCACAGTGCCCGTGGAGCCACCTGTGATCCCGCCGGCTCCACCCTCCATCATCATCGACGTCACGGCTCCGGAGCCTCTGTGCGTGGAAGCCTACCTGCCGTACCAGATCTGCTTCACGAACGGAGTCCCGCCCTACAAGTACACCGTGGACTTCGGTGACGGCACGCCGGTCATCACCGGGACGACATCGTCCTCGTGCGTGACGCTTGAGCACGCGTATCTGGAGCTCCGGCAGTATGCCTTCTCTGTTGTGGTCCGCGACAGCAAGGGCATGGAGAGCACACACACGGAGACCTTCACGCCCGTGGATTGCACCAAGAAGGTCGTCGTCTACCACCACAACTTCTTCATCGGGTACCCAAACGGCACGTTCCAGCCGGACGGCAACGTCACACGGGCTGAAGTGGCTGCCGCCATGTCACGCGCATTGGGCCTCGGCTGGACTACCGACCCATCCGGCTTCTCCGATCTGAAGGCGACCCACTGGGCATCCGGGTTCATCACGCTCATGACGCAGGAAGGCTTCATGACGGGCGACACTGATGGAACGTTCAGAGCGGACGACCCGATGACGCGCGCGGAAGCTGCCGCCGCGTTCCTGCGCATCGCAGGCATGTCTCCGGTCCTCAACCCTAGTTCGTCCTCCTTCAAGGATGTGCAGCCGATGTCCTGGTCAGCCGGGTATATCGAGGCGGCACGCACTGCCGGACTCCTCGCCGGCTATCCCGACAACACGTTCAGGCCCGCTGACCTCCTGTCCCGCGCTGAGTTTGCCACACTCGCAAGCAACGCGCTCGGCCGGGTACTGACCACCACGAATACACGAGTGAATCCACAGTACGAGGTGAAGTGGCCGGACGTGCCCGCTGACTTCTGGGCATACAACTACATCCTCGAGGTGTCGACGCCGCACACGGTCACTAACCCGACACGCCTGACACGTCTCATCACTCTGAAGAACCGAAAGATCCCGCTCTTCTCCGAAGGAAACAACGGCATCATCACCTTCCTGCGCGTGGGTGATACGATCACCGCCATCGTCCCGGTGGACGGACTCCAGGCGGACGGCTCTGATCCTGCTCCACGCCAGGTGAAGGTGCGCATCCTCAATCACGAGCGGCCATAAGGGACAAGCACAAGATCTGGCCAGCCGGTCTGCCCTTAGGGCAGACCGGCTTTGTATTGGACGGGAAGGTCCGCGTCGCGGTCGGACAGGAACTGCTTCAGCCGGCGATGCCGTCGGAAGTCCCGCAGTGCAGCAGTGTCAAGGGGCGCTCGGGGGTCGTGCCGCAGGCTCGCCAATTCACATTCAGGCAACGCTCCGCCACTGTACTCTCGGGGAGTCCGCCCACGCTCCTGACCTACACCTCACCCAAACCACTGAGACGCGATGTCCAGCTCAATGCTGGATGAAGACGGCGCCCAGTCGAAGCATTTGGCCGATGGGTCATCGCCGATCACCCTTGCACTGTCACAGTCCGACTAGCTTGATCCCACTCGACTTGCAGCCCAAGACTCTCTGCAACGAACCGGAGCGGCAAGAATGTGCGTCCGGAGATGATGATCGGGACCACCTTTGAGTCGGACGAATCGATCGCTTTCTGCACACCGTCGACATAACCCTGCCAGTTGCCAATCTGGAGATTGACCCCGTGACCATGCAGGTATGTGATAACCACGCGCAGCTCAGCATACCACTCGATGGTTCCACCAAACGCTTCCACGATGGCGCGAATGGGAATCAGCGTTCTGCTGTTCTGGATAACGGGTGCGGCGTCGAGCACAGTTTGGATCCCGTCTGCTGTCAGCCACGTCGACCCAATCGTGAGGCGAACGACATGGGTCTCTGGAGCAACTGTGATCGGAACGAAGCTGCATTGCACCTGACGGTCTGATGTCACATACCCCAAGTCGCAGGACTGGGCTGCAGTCGATGACAACGGCACCGACATCCCATCAACAAGGAGTTTCTCGATCTGATAGCCGGCATTCGGTTGAATCTCGATGCGCAGGGCATTCCCGTCCTTCACGATCTGTGACCCCGTGGGAGTGACTCTTCCGTTTGTCCCACCACTGATCACGACGTTCCATGTCTTCTCTTCAGAAAGCCGCTCAAACACTGCGATAACCGTCTTGGTGCTGATCATGGGAAGCCACACGGCAGAGGTGTTTCCACTCAAGTCGCTTCTCCACTCGGTGAATACCCAGCCCGTTTCTGGGACCGCTTGAAGTTCGACCGTCTCGCTGGGGTCGAACAGGTCGCGGTCAGGCGAACGTCTAACAGAACCTCCTCCAATGACAACGATACGCAGCGATGATGTCAAGGACGGAGCTAGTGGCTCGAAATGGGCAACAATGGAGTGCGTGCCGCTGACAACCAGAGTCGCCGGGTTCGCGGTGGTCGCGAGATCTCCAGTCCATCCAGTGAACCTCCATCCCATGGCCGGAGTGGCCAACAATTGTACCGAAGTGCCATAGCTGACGGTAACCTGATCCGGGAACCTGGCGACCGAGCCGGAACCGGATACGTTGACCGCGAGCGTATACGTGTTGACGGTGAACATAGCGGTGACGGTCTTGTTGGCGTCCATCGCGACGGCCACGGGATTCGCCATGCCACTGAGGTCGCCGGACCAGCCAGTGAAGAGGTAGCCGGCGGTAGGGATGGCGGTGAGGCTGACGACCGAGCCAGGGGCGTACAACGAAGCTTCGGGAGACCTCGCGATCGAGCCACCAGCAGACGGCGACACAGTGCTCGTGAGCGCGTAATCATACCGGAAGACACCGCTGCCACCAGTACCGGCATACAGAGTGGTGGGGATGCGGGGACTGATGGCGAGGGACCAAACCCAGGGATCAGTGAGCCCGGCATTCAGGGCGGTCCAGCTGGTGCCGCCGTTCGTGGAACGGGAGACGCCGCCACTACTAGTACCGGCATACAGGGTGGTGGGGGTGAGGGGATCAATGGCAAGAGAGAGGACCCACAGGTCGGCGAGGCCGGTATTTACGGCGGTCCAGTTGGTGCCGCCGTTCGTGGAACGGGAGACGCCGCCCACGGTACCAGCGTACAGGGTGGTGGGGGTGAGGGGATCGATGGCAAGGGACCAGACCCAGGGATCGACCAGGCCGGCATTCAGGGCGGTCCAGCTGGTGCCGCCGTTCGTAGAGCGGAAGATGCCGCTTGTCGTACCAGTGTATAGGATGGTGGGAGTGTGGGGATCAATGGCAAGGGAGCTGACATGCAGATCGGCGAGGCCGGTGTTTGCCGTCGTCCAGGTCGTGCCGTTGTTCGTGGAGCGGAAGACGCCGCGCCCATCGGTCCCTGCATACAGGGTGGTGGGAGTAAGGGGATCGATGGCAAGGGAGCTGACATGCAGATCGGCGAGGCCGGTGTTTGCCGTCGTCCAGGTCGTGCCGTTGTTCGTGGAGCGGAAGACGCCGCGCCCATCGGTCCCTGCATACAGGGTGGTGGGGGTGAGGGGATCAATGGCAAGAGAGAGGACCCACAGGTCGGCCAGGCCGGTATTCACCTCGGTCCAAGTAGCGCCACTGTCGGTCGAGCGGAAGACGCCATGGCCACCAGTACCGGCATAGAGCGTGGACGGCGTGAACGGGTCGATGGCAAGACACAGCAGTCGGCTTTCGTGCAGCGGCAGTTGTGCCCAGGTCCCCGTATCTGCTGCTCGCGCGGCAGGGGTTCCAGCCAGGATACCCGAAACACTCACGACGAGGCACAGAACCAGCAGCAAGATGAACCGGATGGATTGTCTCATAGGCAAGGGCTCCTCCAGGCTCCGTCTCTTACCGGCAGCCCCATTCTTGCTATTGGCTATTATAGTCGCGCGTGCAGCGATGGTCAAGCGTTCTGCTCATTGGGTGCATGGCTCCGGCTGCTGCCGGGTATGTCGAGGTGGGTCGCCAGGCTGGGCTCCTCGCTGGCTATCCGGACAATACGTTCAAGCCGCCCGCTTCCTTATTGAACCGGAGCCTCTGCGTCGTGGTCCGGCAACAGCTTCTCAAGATTGCGGAGGCGAGGCACGAGAAATCCTGCCAGGGTGACCGCCGAAGCAGCCGTGGCGCTCAGCAGGTACAAGACGGCCATCCCTGCCCCGGAGCCGGTCCCGGTGATACGCGCGAAAACGGGGACCAGCGCTCCGCCCGGACGCATCGCCGGCTCGAACACCTTGTCGGCCAGGGGACCCGCCAGCAGCGTGGCGACAGGCATAACGATCCAGGCGATCATACGCCTCGCCGAGAACACGCGCCCCTGCAGTCCAGCGGGCACTTTGGCCTGCCAGATCGACTGGGAGAGACCGTTCACCATTGTCCCGACACATGCGGACACCAGGAAGCCGGCTGCCCAGATGACTGGACCGCGCCCGAAGAAGACGCAAAGGCCCAACACCATGAAGTTGAGGGGATCTCCAATCAGGATGCCTCGCACTTTGTTCTTCGGACCGCCCCACACGCCGAGCAGGAAACCACCCAACGCCCCGCCGATACCCGCCGCCGACTGAACAAACCCAAGCGCGGTGGCATTCTGGCCTGTGCGGGCCAGGATCATGGGCGTGAACAGCGGGTTGGACAGCGAAATCATGAAGTTGGAGACTGCGAAGATGCTGACCAGGGACAGCAGGGGGCCGCGCTCGCGGATGAACCTGAACCCAAACGTCATTTGCCTCCACATGGACTCCTGGGCCGACACGTCCGGGACGTGGCGCGGAATCTCCACGGCCAGCAGGGCCAGAACGGCGACGCCAAACGTGAAGATGTCGATGGTCAGGATGCCCCCGACATGGATGAAACGGATCAGGAGTCCGGCCAGGATCGGCGCAATGATGAGTGAACCGCTGTCAGCCAGCGACATGAGCCCGCTGGCACGCGCATAGTGCTCCTTGGGCATCATCTGTGAGATGGCGGCCGAGTAGGCCGGCCACTGGAACGCCGATCCCAGCCCCTGCAGGGAGGCGGCCACATACAGGTGCCAGATCTGCAGATACCCTGACAGATACAGCACCAGTGCGGCGATGGTAGCCGTAACCGCCAGGAGGTCCGACAGCATCATCGTCAGCTTGCGGTTCCACCGGTCGACATACACGCCCGCCAGCGGAGTCGCCACGATTGTTGCCCCAATGAAGAAGAAGTCGACCAAGGCGAGAGATGTGGCGAGGCCGGTCTTCTGGTAGGCCCAGATGCTGAGCGCAAACGCTGTCATGGCCGAGCCGACCATCGACAGGACCTGCCCGGACCACACAAGCAGGAAGGCCCGGAACCCAGCGGGGCGGCGGAACGTCAGATGTGGCATGTCGTGATGAGATTCCTCCCGGAATGGACTGCAGACTTCATCGCCTGTGACTTACCAGCATAGGGGGCCGCCTCGCGGTTGTCAAACGCGGCAGCAGCCCTGAGGCCCCTCTGTTTACACGGTGACAGCCGTCTCAGGGCGGCTGGGGCTCGGTCAAGAACCCGCATTCGGAGCAGTCTTCCATGGTGGGGACAGAAGATGAAACTCGGCGTTTGTACGCCGCGCCTTTCCTTCTATACTGCCCCCATGTACCTGCGCACCAGACTGCTCACAGTTGGTCTCATTGCCTTGACCGTCTTCGTTGCGGTGTTCTACGTGTTAGCTGGCGTGACGATCGACAGAACGTATGCGCGCCTCGACAGTGAGAACGTCGAGCGTCAGGTCCTGCGGGCACATTCGTACCTGGACTACGCTCTGGGCGCGTTCGGACGTACCTGCGAAGACTGGGCGTACTGGGACGATACCTATGAATTCGTCGTAGACCACAACAGAGCGTATGCAGACTCGAACCTTGCCCCCATCAGTCTTGCCACGATAGATGTGGATATCATGGTGTTTCTGGATACGAGCGGCAAGGTCGTCTATGCCGGGTTCGAAACCCCCACAAGCCAGGCTCCGAATGGCAGTCTGACAGACCTCGTCAGGCAATTCGGGCTCGGAACAGAGCTCTTGGCGCAGGCCATGCATCAGCCTGGCCTCACCGGCTACATGCTTGTCGGCGGACGCGTGGCGTTTGTGGCCGCGCGCCCTATTCTGACAAGCGCGAAGACCGGTCCGGCACAGGGAGCGCTGGTCTTCGTGCGCTATCTCGATGAAGCCTTCTTCGCCAGCATGGCTGAGACGGTCGGCGGCAATGTGACCATCCAGCCTGTCGGTCAAGTCCAGCTAGAGACTGTCGAGTCACAGGCGCTCGTCCTGCTCGCGGAGGGACACCCCACCGTGGGCCTGCCAGCAGGAACTGACGAGGTCCGCGGATTCACGAAGCTCACTGATCTCTCTGGAAGTACTATTCTCCTCCTCTCGACCACCGCACAGCCTACCCAGTCTGCCGAGATCGCCCGGCTGAAGCGCATACTTGTTACGGCCACCAGCATAATAGGCGTCCTGCTGGCCGCCGTTGCCATTGTCACGATGAACCACTTCGTCCTGCAACGGATTACTTCGCTGGGACGCCAGGTTACGGAGGTCGGACATACCAGCGACCTCTCACTGCGCGTGCACCTGCCCGGCTCGGACGAACTCTCACAGCTGGCTACAGATGTCAACACAACCCTGGAATCGCTGCAACAGACTCAGCGGGACAAGGACCGGATAGCGGAGGAATTGGAGCGGGATCGGAAACGATTGCATGACTACTTCGACCACGCACACGACCTCATCTTCGCCTTGGACACAGGTGACAAGGTGACCATGGTCAACCAGTCCGCATGCTCGGTTCTTGGGTACGAAGAGAAAGACCTGCTTGGTCGCAGCATCCTCGACATTGTCAGCCCGGACAGCCGCGAGTTCGTACTCATGGCCAACGACGATATCCGAAGCGGGGACGCTGTGTCGAGGACCGTCGACGTTCTGACACGTGACGGGGACCGCCGGACCCTCGATCTGAGTGGCCAGCGCCTCTGGGACAACGGACAGGAGACAGGCACCTTCTACATCGCCCGGGACATCACCGATCGGCTTCGCATGGAACACGAGTTGCTGCACAATCAGGCCCTGGGATCGCTGGGAACGCTGGCCGCTGGGATCGCCCACGACTTCAACAACGTCCTGACGGTGGTCAAGGGAAACGTCTCCCTGGCAGACTCGTCTCTGGAGGAACCTACTGAGTCGCGGCACCACCTGGAGGTTGCGCGCGTAGCAGTGGACCGCGCTCAGGCTCTCGCCAGCCAGTTGCTGACCTTCTCCCGCGGTGGCGCTCCGGTCAAGGAGAACGTTGACGTCGAGTCCATCGTCCGGGAAGTGGCGCGATTTGCCCTCAGCGGATCGGGTATCTCACTACAAGTGAGTGTCGATGGGGTCCTTCCCGCCGTGGGAGCTGACCGCAACCAGTTGTTTCAGGTCGTGCAGAATATCATCCTGAACGCGCGGGACGCAATGCTGTCGGGGGGGACACTGGACATTGCTCTTCGCTGTCAGACCGTGTCGGAGGAGCATCCCTTCGGCATCGCCGCACCCGGAGACTACGTCGTCATCCGCATAGCAGATAGCGGTTCCGGCATTGCCCCGGAAGACATGAAGCTCCTGTTCGATCCCTTCTTCACGACAAAGCCTTCAGGACACGGGGTCGGCCTTTCAACGGCACGGTCCATAGCCAGGCGACACGGGGGAGACCTGCTCATCGAGTCGGTTGCAGACAAGGGAACGACGGTCTGGCTGTGCATGCCTGTCGCCCATGGGCCTGTGACCCAAACCCGGCTCGCAAAGCCGGAGGGGGAGACTGTCTCCGCCACCGGCCGCCTCCTGGTCATGGATGACGAGCAGACCGTAGCTGACGTGACATGCGCCATGGCCCGGCGTCTTGGCTACCAGACGACCACCGTACCAGACGGGGAAGCCGCGCTCACAGTCTATGCGCAAGCAGTGACCGACCAGCGCCCCTTCGACCTGGTTATCATGGACCTGACGGTCCCGGGCGGCATGGGGGGTCGAGAAGCAGTCCAGAGACTGCACGAACTCTATCCCGACGCCCGCGTCATCGTCTCCAGCGGCTACTCTGATGACGCTTCGATGGCCGAGTACACTCAGTGTGGCTTCATCGCATCCCTTGCCAAACCCTACACGATGGAGCAACTGGAGCACGTCCTGCGTGAATCGTCCAGGCCGCCATTGAGTTCATAGCAGTAAGAGCCTGCCTTCGTCCAGTCACGTCCGGGGATGGTTTGTCTCCGTCGTTCCCCCGAGCCCTTTTGTCCAAGGCGAGGGGTGCTTCTCCGCGCAGGCGCAAACCCATCCTGTTCGTCGTTCCCCCCGAGCACTTTTTTCCCATGCGAGGGGTGCTCTCGCGAAGGCGGGAACCCA